>JAADFH010000143.1 GCA_013152995.1 Methanobacteriota archaeon | reverse complement strand
GAGAGACCGCCTTTAATTCTCAGGAAGCTTGAAGAGCTCGGAGAGCTTGAGCTCATAGTGGAGGTAAAGCCCGTGCCAGTCATCACCATGCTGGAGAGCAGAGGCTACACCTGCGAGGCAGAGCAGCGGGAGGGTGTCTGGAGGGTGAAAATCAGGAAGAGGTAGGCATGCTCCACCTGCTCCCTGTAAGGTTCTTCTGCGCTGCACTGCTCTACATGCTCGCTGGAGTTGCACTGGGGGCGGCGGATGCCCTTGGAGCAGGCAGCTTCAGGGCTGCTCACGTCCACCTCTTAGCAGGCGCATTCTTTACTCTGGTAATAATGGGGGCGATGTACCAGCTCCTGCCCACAATAATCGGTGCCCAGCTCCACTCCCGCAGGCTGGCAGAGCTCCAGTTCCTGCTGGTCAACGCCGGATTTCTGCTGCTCATCTACGCCTTCCTCAGCAACCCCGGAGCTTTGCCGCTGGCAGGTGCGGTGCTCCTTGCATCCTTCCTCATCTTCGCCTACGAAATCTTTGCCACCGCCCTGAGCGTTCCCGAATTCTACAGGAAAAGCATCGCCATCTGGTTCTTCCTGGTGGCTGTGATTTACCTGCTGGCAGGCTCGGGGTATGCACTTGCTGGCGTGCTTGGTGGCATGCAGTTCAACCTCTCCACCCATGCGCATCTGCTCGCCCTCGGCTTCATAGCCATGACCAACTTCGGCGGACTCTACGAGCTGTTCCCCATGCTCTCCCTGAGACAGCTATACTCCCGCAGGCTGGCAGAGGTGCACTTCGTGCTGGCGGTGCTCTCAGCCACCGGCATGTTCCTGAGCTCAGGAAAAGGAGCGCTCTTCATCGCCTCCTCAGCACTCTTTCTTGCAGGATTCTACCTCTTCGCCTACAACCTCACAAGAACCTACTTCAGCAAGCCCCACGGTCCGCCTGTTGAGATGGACATAAGCGCCAGGTTCATGGCGTATGCGCTTGCCTTCGGAGTTGCGGGGGTCACGGCAGGCTTCACCTCCGCTATTCTCGGCTTCCCGGGTGGCTTTACCCACGCCCACCTGGTGCTCGCTGGCTGGGTTGGGCTCACCATAGTCGGGGCAATGTACCACATCCTGCCCATGCTCACCTGGCTTGAGAAGTACAGCTCAAAGGTAGGACAGCCGGGGGTGCCCCTGATTCAGGACCTCTACAGCAAACCCCTGGCAAAGCTGCTGTTCATCACCATGAACCTGAGCTTTGCAGGCTTTGCCTTCAGCAGCATCTTTGAGCCGCTCAGCCTTCTCGCGGTTCCCCTCACCCTCGCCTTCGCAGCCTTCGCAGTGGAGATGTTCCTGGTGCTGCGCAGGTAGCCAGGGCGCCTCTCCGACATGTTTAAATAGCCCCTCACACACCTGCATACTGATGCTTTTCACAGAACTCAAAAACCTCAGCAGAGAGCAGAGGGAAAAACTGCTGAACAGAAGGCGCAGCTATGAAGAGGCTGAAGCAGGCGTGAGGCAAATTCTGGAGAGGGTGCGCAGGCACGGGGACAGGGCACTGGTGGAGCTCACCAGGGAGTTTGACGGCGTGGAGCTGGAGAGCATCTCCGTGCCTGAGGAGGTGCTGGAGGAAGCCCAGAGCAGGCTGAGCAGGGAGGTGCTGGAGGCGCTTGAGACTGCGAGGAGCTGCATAGCCGACTTCCACCGCAGGCAGCTGCCGAAGGACTGGAGCTACACCAGAGAGGGAGCAACCCTGGGCATGCTCCACCGTCCCTTGGAGAGCGTGGGATGCTATGTCCCGGGAGGCAGGGCGAGCTACCCATCAACCGTGCTGATGTGTGCGGTGCCCGCGAGGCTTGCGGGAGTTGAGAGGGTTGCGGTCTGCACACCTCCAGGCAAAAACGGCTATCCAGAGCCCCTCACCTTAGCGGCGTGCAGGCTTGCGGGAGTGCGGGAGGTTTACAGCATAGGGGGCGCGCAGGCTGTTGCGGCGCTCGCCTACGGCACAGAGAGCGTGCGCAGGGTGGAGAAGATTGTCGGACCGGGCAACGTGTACGTGACCATTGCAAAGCGGCTGGTGAGCGGCGAGGTGGCTACCGACATGCCCGCTGGACCGAGCGAGGTTCTGATACTTGCGGATGCAAGCGCAGAGGCTGAGATTGTTGCGCTGGACATGCTGGCGCAGGCTGAGCACGACCCCATGGCGGTGAGCGTGCTGGTGACCACGAGCAGGGAGCTTGCAGAGAAGGTTGTGGAGGAGCTTGAGAGCGCACGCAGAAGCGCTCCCGAGGCTGCAAGGGAGGCGATTGAGGCGGGTGGAGCTGTGCTGATAGCAGAGAGCATGGAGGAGGCTGTCAGGTTTGCCAACGAGTTCGCGCCGGAGCACCTGCAGGTGCTCACCGAAGAGGAGGAGCAGGTGCTGCAGAGGGTGAAAAACGCGGGCTCCGTGTTCCTGGGCAGGTGCTCACCCGTAGCCTGCGGCGACTACGCAAGCGGCACCAACCACGTGCTTCCAACCTCAGGCTACGCAAGGGCATACTCTGGACTGAGCGTGTACGACTTCATGAAGAGAATCACCTACCAGAAGCTGAGCATGGAGGGGCTGGAGAGAATAGCAAAAGCTGCAATCACCCTGGCAAGAGCCGAGGGGCTGGAGATGCATGCAAGGAGCATTGAGGCGAGACTGGAGAGGAGGTACCATGATTGAGCGTGTTTACTCTAAGGAGCTGAAGCCGGAGATGCACGGCAGCAGGGTGAGCATAGCCGGCTGGGTGCAGGAGAGGCGCAAGCTCGGCGGGCTGCTCTTCCTGCTGGTCAGGGATAGATACGGTGTGGTGCAGGTAACCCTGCCGAAGAAGCACGTGAGCCAGGAGGTTTTTGAGACCGCAAAGAAGCTCAGCAGGGAGAGCGTTGTTGTGGTGAGGGGCACGCTTCAGGCTATGGACAAAGCCCCGGGCGGGGTTGAGCTTCTTCCGGAGAGCATAGAGGTGCTCAGCAGCGCAGCCTCGCCCCTCCCCCTTGACCCCACCGGCAGGGTGCCCGCCAACTTGGACACACGCCTTGACCACCGCGTGCTTGACCTGCGCAAGCCAAGGGTTGCGGCGGTGTTCAGGATACGCAGCGCCCTGCTGCAGGCAGCCAGGAGCTACCTGCTCGGCGATGGGTTCATTGAGGTGCACACACCCAGGATAATCTCCACCGCCAGCGAGGGGGGCACAGAGCTCTTCCCCGTGAGCTACTTTGAGCGCGAGGCTTTCTTAGCCCAGAGCCCGCAGCTCTACAAGCAGATGCTGATGGCGACGGGGTTTGACAGGGTGTTTGAGATAGCCACCTACTTCAGGGCAGAGGAGCACGACACCATCTGGCACCTCAACGAGATCACAGCCATAGACTGCGAGCTCGCCTTCATCTCCAGCCACGGGGACGTGATGGACGTCATAGAAAGCCTGGTGCATGCGATGCTCCAGGGAGTGGAGAGCAACTGCAGCAGGGAGCTTGAGCTGCTGGATGCGGAGCTGCCCGAGTGCAGGAGGATACCCAGGATAACCTACGAGGAAGCTCTGGAGATGCTGGAGGAGCAGGGGTTCAGCCTGCCCTTCGGCGAGGACCTCACCACAGAGGCTGAGAAGAGGCTGGGAGAGATAATGGCGGAGCAGGGGCATGAGCTGTACTTCATAAAAGACTTCCCGCTTGAGGCAAAGCCCTTCTACACCATGCCTGAAGGAGAGAAGCTCAGCAGAAGCTTTGACCTGGAGTTCAGGGGCAGGGAAGTCGTCTCTGGCTCGCAGAGAATCCACGGCTACGAGCTGCTCGTGGAGCGCATAAAGGCGAGCGGGCTGAGGGTTGAGAACTTCCAGACCTACTTAGAGGCGTTCAGGTACGGCATGCCCCCCCACGGAGGCTTCGGCATGGGCATAGAGCGCTTCCTGATGCTGCTGCTGAAGCTGGGCAACATCCGCGAAGCCGCGCTCTTCCCCAGGGACAGGTTCAGGCTTCAGCCCTGAGCCTCAAGCATCTTCCTCACAACCCTGAGAAGCTCTTCCCTGTCAAAGGGCTTGTTTATGTGCGCATCCGCACCGCACTCCTGGCTCTTCTTCCTGTCCCGCTCGCTGGTGCGCACCGTGAACATCACCACGGGCACGGAGTGCTTCTCCTTGATTCTCCTGCACACCACCCAGCCGTCGTCTCCGGGCATCATGACGTCCAGCAGCACCAGGCTGACCTCCTGCTGCTCAAGCTTGCTCAGCGCCTCCGCACCGTCCTTTGCCTCCACAACCTCGTATCCCGCCCTCTCCAGCATCACCCTCGCCAGGAACCTGAGCTCTGGCTCGTCATCCACCACCAGTATCCTTACCATCACATCCCTCCGCTGCGGGCAGTGTAAAGCAGAACCTTGAGCCGCTGTCAGGCTCGGACTCCACCCTTATCTCTCCCCCGTTGGCGCGCACCATCTCACGTGCTATTGCCAGCCCCAGACCAATTCCCCCGTACTTCCTGGTGGGTGAGGGGTCAACCTGGTAAAACTTCTCAAACACCCTCTCAAGCACCTCTGCAGGTATTCCGATTCCCGTATCCTCAACGCACACCTCTACCCTTCCGTCTTGCTCATGGGCTTTGATAATTACTTTGCCTCCAGACTTATTAAACTTTATCGCATTGCTTATAAGATTCCTGAGCACGTGCTCCACGTGCTCCGGGTCGGCGCAGACGCTGGTGGCGTCGCCAACCTCAACCACGAACTCCAGCCTGTTCTGCCTCGCCATGGGCATGAACCAGTCCACCATGGTGTCAACCAGCGGCTTCAGCTCCACAACCTCCCTGTGGGGCTTGGTTATGCCCTCCCTGAACTTCGCAGCCTCCAGCAGGTTGCTGACTATGAAGTCCTGCCTCACCAGCGCCGAGTAAGCCATGTCAATCAGCTCCCTGCGCTCCTCCGGATCTTCCTCCTCCTCAAGCAGCTCTATCGCACCCTTGGCGATGGTTATCGGCGTTCTGAGCTCGTGCCCCACGTTGGCTATTATGCTGTCCTTTATCTGGTCAACCTTCTTCAGCTCCTCGTAGGCTCTCCTTATCTCCTCCAGCAGCCTTGCGTGCTCCACAGCCATGGACGCCTGGGATGCGAGGGTGAGCAGCACCTCCACCTCCTCATCGCTGAACTCGTACCTCCTGCGCATCGCCACGTACAGCACGCCTGTGGGCTTGCCCTCGCGTGAGAAGAAGGGCACCGCCAGCATGGACACCAGCCTCTCCCGCCTCACCGCATCCCTCACCTTCTCCCCCACCTTCATCCTCTCATCCCTCAGGTAGTCTGCCACGTACACGGGCTTTGCGCTCTGCAGCGCAAGCCAGCCGGCGCCCTCACCCCGCCTGAGCTCAATGTTCCTGAACTCCTCGGTGGTTATGCCCGTCATCGCCCCCGAGAAGGCGTGCAGCTTTATAACGTCTCCCTCCACCAGCCCGAAGAAGCACACATCCGCGCCCGTGAGCTCCCTGGCTTTCTTGACTATGAACTCCAGCAGCGAGCCCAGGTCAGAGCTCTCTATGATGCTCCTGTCAATCTCGTGCACCGCCCTGAGCTCCTCCAGATACTGCCTCATCGCCTTCTCAGCCTTCTTCCTCACCTCCACCTCACGCTCCAGCTCCTCCCTAAGCCTGCCCTCCCTTATTATCTGATACCCTATGAGCGCCATCACGGGCAGGAAGGCTATTGCAAGGACGCTTGCCACCGGGCTCTGCATGAAGTGCTCCCGGTAGCTCATCCCCCCGTGCTGCAGCAGTCGCTCCACCTCCCAGTAGGCTATGTTGAAGAGCACTCCCAGAGCCACCACGCCTATTCCCAGAGCATGGTACCTGCGCAACCCTACTGCCTCCACTCCCAGGGTCTGAACTCCGAGGGCGGGATGTACATAACCTCAGCGTAGCCGCGCCTGAGCAGCTCCGCATTTGCGTTTACGCCATTGCAGTACACCACCGCCAGCACCCTGCCGTATTTGTCGTAGGGCTCAAGGTCATCCACATCCAGGCGCACTACCATGCCCGGAGGGCAGAGCTCAAGCAGGAAGTTCTTTGCCTCCTCGTACCCGGGCTCGCCCCTCTCGGGCGTGTTTATGCCCACCAGCCTCACTCTGAAGCCGCTCACCACCATGGTATCACCGTCTATTATTCGCTCCACCACCCCCTCTGTGAGCTCTTCATCACCACCATCAGCAGGGGAGTGGTAGAGCAGCACCGCCCCCGCTCCCGCTGCAGCAATCAGCAGGAGCAGAACAAGAAGGCGGCGCGCTCCATGCCCCATACATATTCAGCCACAGGGTAACGATAATCAGTTTGAAGTGTTCCCTTCCCTTCTGCGCAGTTCCTCCACGAGCATCGGCAGAAACACCCCGACGTCGCTCACTATCCCCATAGCCTGTGCGGTACCCCTGTCGGTGAGCTTTGTTACAGTGGCAGGGTTGATGTCCACGCAGATGGTGCGCACGCTGCTGGGCAGCAGGTTGCCAACGGCTATGCTGTGAAGCATGGTGCACAGCATGAGCACCAGCTTCACCCCCTTCAGGTGCCTGCGCATCTCCCGCTGCGCCTCAAGCACGTCGGTTATCACCTCCGGCAGGGGTCCATCGTCCCGTATTGAGCCGGCGAGCACGTAGGGTATGCCCCTGCGAACCACCTCGTACATTATCCCCGCCCTCAGCTTGCCGCTCCTAACCAGCTCTGCTATCCCGCCAGCGCGCATCACCTCATTTATCGCATACAGGTGGTTTCTGTGCCCACCCTCCGAGGGCTTGCCTGTCTCAACGTCCATTCCTAAGGAGGTGTGGAAGAGCTGCGCCTCTATGTCGTGCACCGCAAGCGCATTTCCGGCGTAGAGCACGTCCACGTAGCCATGCCTTATCATCCAGGCAAGCGCGGATGCGGCGCTGGTGTGCACCACCGCGGGTCCTGCAACAGCAAGCACCTTCCCTCCCTGCGCTTTAACCTCAATTATAGCCTCAGCCACCTTGGAAATTATAGCCGCAACAGGCTTCTCGCTGCTCACGCTGCTGCGCATGAACTCAAACACGCTCGCTTCCCTGGGTCTCTCAGGGGGCACCACCCTTATACCGCTCTGCCCCACCACCACCAGCTCGCCCTTTTTAATCTCGCTTATTGGCTTGCATCTGGCACGCCTCTGCTTGAGGTCAACCACTATGGCGGTGTCCATCTCAATGTCCTCCACCTCCACCCACTCTCCGCCAACCAGCACGTAGGTCGGGTGGTTGGTGGTGGAGTAGAAACCCTGCGGGAGAACCCTGTCAGCGGGCGCGGGCTCAAGCTTCGCCTCCTCCACCTCCGGCACCGTGGCGCCGATTCTGTGCAGCTCACCCAGAATCTCGTCCAGCTTCTCCCTGCTTTCCGCCTTCACCAGTATCCTGGCGTAGCTCGGGTCTGTGCGGCGCTTGCCTATCCTGAAGCTCAGAACCTCAAAATCTCCCCCCATGTCCATTATCGTGTCAAACACCCTCGGCAGTATGAGAGAGTCTATTATGTGCCCCCTGAGCTCAATTTCTCGCACTTCCATCCTCACACCCGGAAGCAATATAAGCTGCCGGATAAATAACCTTTCGCATGCTTCTCAACCTCAGGCTGACGATGGAGAGCGGTCAGCCTCCTGAATTCCTGTGGCAGAAGCAGGGCAGCAGGTACTTCAGGATGCTTGACACCAGAGCAGAGCTCTGGCAGGATGGCAGCGTGCTCAGGTACAGGGGCTGCTCAGGGGAGTATGTGCACAGGCTGCTCAGGCTGGAGGACAGACTGGAGGAGGTCTATGAGGTGCTGTGCCGGGATGAGGCGCTCGCAAGAGCCGTGCGCAGGTTCAGGGGGCTCAGGCTGACACTTAGCGAGCCCTGGGAGACGCTGGTGGCGTTCCTGTGCTCCATAAACAACAACATCCCCAGGATAAAGAGGAACGTGCAGGCGATTATGAGCTTAGCAGGAGGGCGCATGCCAGCCCCGGAGGTGCTCGCGGAGGCTGAGCTGAAGCATGCAAGGCTGGGGTTCAGGGAGAGGTTCATAAAGCGCTCGGCAGAGCTGGTGGCTGAGGGTGCGCTGGAGGGGATTGAGAGGCTGGAGTTCCAGGAGGCTAAGAGGGAGCTGATGAGGCTGCCCGGCGTTGGCGAGAAGGTGGCTGAGTGCGTGCTCCTCTTCGGCTACGGCTTCTTAGAGGCTTTTCCGGTTGACGTGTGGATAGCGAGGGCGATGCAGGAGTACTTCGGAGTGAGCCGCAGCAGGATTGAGAGCTTTTCTGCAAGATGGGAGCCCTACCAGGGCTATGCCCAGCAGTACCTGTACCTTCTTGCAAGAGAGGAGCTGAAGCCTTAGAGGTTTGCGGGGCGCTCACCCAGGGTTACACGCAGGCTGAGCACCCTGCCGTTGCGGTAGAGCTTGAGCTCAATCGTCTCACCTATCCTGTGGCTCGTCACCGCCTGCACCACGTCGTCCATGTTCTCAACCTTCCTCCCCCCGACCTCAAGAATAACATCACCAGGGGTGAAGTTGGCGCTGCCCAGCACACCCCTGCTGGGCAGTACTCCAGCCTCCTCGGCCGGCGATTCAGGAGCAACGCTCATAACCAGCGCACCTCTGCTCACGCTCAGGTTGAGAGCCCTCGCAAGCGCGGGTGTGAGGTCTATGCCGGTTATCCCCAGCCACGCTCTCAGAACCTTGCCGTGCTTTATTATGCTGTCAGCAACATAGCGGGCGGTGTTTATGGGTATCGCAAAGCCTATGCCCTGAAAACCCGTGCTGGTTGAGAAGATCGCTGTATTCACACCTATGACCTCACCCTTAGAGTTCAGCAGCGGTCCGCCGGAGTTGCCCGGGTTTATTGCGGTGTCTGTCTGGATTATGTCGTGCATCCTGTAGCCGGTGCCTATCTCTATGCTCCTGTTGACACCGCTAACTATGCCGTAGCTCACGCTGTTGGCGAGACCGTAGGGGTTGCCTATGGCGATGGCTATGCTCCCGGGCTCAACCTGCGAGGAGTTGCCGAGCAGCGCGGGCTTTAAGTTGTTCGCCCTGATGCGCAGCACCGCTATGTCCGTCATAGGGTCCCTGCCCACGAGCTCGGCGGCGTAGCTGCTGCCATCATGCAGAACCACCACTATGCTGCTCGCATTAACAACAACGTGGTCCGCGGTGAGGATGTAGCCGTCGCTGCGGTACACTATTCCGGAGCCCGTAGCCTCAACTGCTGGATGTTCCTCCTCCCCGGTTATGTTCCTCTCCACCTCCACCCTGACAACGCTCTCCACGGCGTCCTGGTAAACCCTGCGCACCACCTCCTCCACGTCTATGCTGCCGTTCAGCACCACTACCTCAACGCTCTTCACACCCTGCAGGTTCAGCGTGCCCTCACCAGTCACGATGGTGCGGCTCTGGGTAGCCCAGGGCGGGTAAATCAGCATGTACATGAGCAGGGCGCCTATAACCCCCGAGGCTATGCAGGCTATGTATGAGCGCCTGTCCATCTTTTTATTTCAGGATGCTATGAGCTACTTAAGGTTTGTGATGTGAGGCTTCTGCACAGGCACGTGCTTGCGGTGATTCTGGCGGGTGGCAGGGGAAGCAGGCTGGAGCCGCTCACGCATGCGGTGCCCAAGGCGATGCTGCCGGTGAATGGCAGAGCTGTGGTGCTGCAGCAGCTTGAGATGCTTGAGGCTGCGGGGTTTGAGAGGGTGGTGCTGGTCACGGGCAGGCACGGGAGCCTGCTGGAGGAATTCGTGCGCGGGCAGGGGTATGAGGTGGAGAGGGTGCACCAGCCCGAGCCCCTGGGCTCTGCCCACGCGCTGCAGCAGGCGCTGCCCCTGCTTGAGGGTGAGGAGAGCTTCTTAGTGCTTGCCTGCGACTACCTGTTCCCGGAGGAGCACCTGCAGGAGATGCTTGAGGTGCACAGCGCAGAGAAGCCAGCCGCAACGCTCAGCCTGAAGCGCATGAAGAGGGAGGAGATGGGAGAGGCGAGCAGCGTCAGGCTGGAGGGAGGCAGGGTCACCGCGCTGGTGGAGAAGCCTTCAGAGGATGAGGTTCTCAGCGAGATTGCAGCAGCACCCATGTACATCTTCAGCAGGGAGGCGGTGAGCTTTATAGAGGGTGTTGGGCTCTCTCCACGCGGCGAGTACGAGATTCCGCTTGCGCTGCAGGACATGATTGAGGCGGGGCTTGAGCTCAGAGGGGTGCTAACCCCTACCTGGGTGCACCTCTCAGGCTGGAGGGACCTGCTGAGGCTGAACTTCAGATACCTGGAGCCCTACCTGTAGTCCAGCCTGTTCAGGAGCTCCCGCAGCCTGCTGAGGATGCTGAAGAACTCTTCCCACCTCTGCAGCGGTATTCTTCCTGAAAGCTCCTCGGTGAAGCTCAGCCTGAGAACCTGGCTGTAGTACCTGTGGAACTCTATCGCAAGGTCAAAGTACCTCATCTCCAGCTTCTTGGGCGGCTGAAGAAGCTCCACCACGTCCTTCTCCAGAGCTTTTGCCTCTTCCTCAAGAATTCCGAGGAGGCGGGTGGTGAGCGCATCCCAGTGCACGTCGGAGTAGCTCCTCCTGGGCAAACCAAGGCTGGCTATCGCCTCTCTGACCTCCGGCATGCTCGCCCCGCTCGCCTCTGACCACCTGAGCAGCGCCGGCGTGCTGAGCACGCTCTCCCCAGCTTCAAGAGGGAGAAGGGCACCCTCCCCCACCAGACGCTCCACGCTGGCAGCAAGGGCAGAGTCAGACCTGGAAACCTGACCCAGCACCTGCCGCGCCTCTTCTGGAGAAAAGAGCACAAGCTCCTCGGCTATTGCGAGAAGCACATCTTTCATGTTTTAATTGTCTCCAGCTCACTGGATACGTTCCATATTATTGTTCTTGCATGGAGAGGCAGATTTCTGTCGTTGCTGATCTCCTCCAGTATGTAGATTGCCGAGCTCACCCTGACGCCTATGTCCTCCTTCTCGTTCATCAGGGCGTTCTTGGCTTCCTCGGCTGCCCTGCGTATGTTTCTCGGTATTGAAGTGTCCTCAATAACCTGATCCAGCACCTCACATATCTGCCTCATCTTTTCCTCCTGCTCCATGTAATCACCTCCAAAAAAGTAAGCGAGGCAGTTATCTTACTCACTCCTTTATAAATTTTTTACGTTATAAAATATTCTAGTAGAGTTATGGATGAGGAAGAGATTCAGAAGATGGTCACACTGCTGCTCTCCAGAGCCACCATGCTTGCCCAGCACTGCCCGGCATGTGGCAC
>JAADFH010000142.1 GCA_013152995.1 Methanobacteriota archaeon | reverse complement strand
GGGGGTGAGGTGAGCACAGACCTGAAGCTCAGGAACATAGGAGACAAACCCTTAGTGCTGAGCTACATTGACTCCTCCTGCGCATGCACCACCGCATCGGTGGTTTACGAGGGAAAAGAGGGTCCGAGGTTCACCATGAGCGAGCACGGCACCAACCCGGAGAACTGGAGGTTGAGCATACCCCCGGGGGATGAGGCTATCCTCAGGATATACTACAACCCCAGGGTGCATCCTGACCTGCGGGGGGAGGTGCGCAGGTACATTGAGCTGTACTCCAGCGACCCCGAGAAGCCGGTCATAAGGGTGTGGATCAGGGTGTTCCAGGTGGAGTGAGATGAGGCTGGTGCTGGCTCTGGTGGGTGCGGTAATTGCGGGTGCCGCAATCCTTGCCTACCTCTCCGCGGGAGGTGCGCCAAAAGCGGTGGTTGTGCCCCCGAGCTACGACTTCGGCAGGGTGCCCTACACCGAGGTTGTTGCCACGCTCAGGCTGGTTAACACAGGTGATGCGCCGCTGGTGGTGGAGGGTGTGAGCACCTCCTGCGGCTGCACCAGAGCGGAGGTGAGCAAGAGCTACCTGAAGCCAGGTGAGGAGGCGGAGCTGAGAATCAGCTTTGACCCGAGGCGAATGGGCACGGAGATTGAGGGTGAGGTGTACCGTGAGGTTTACATTCTCACCAACGACCCCGAGAAGCCAGAGCTGGTGGTGCCGGTCAGAGCGGTGGTGGTAAGGTGAGGTGGAGCGTGCTCCTGCCCCTTGTGCTGCTCCTGCTCCTTTCTCCTGCGCATGCAGAGGAGCGGAGCGCTGTTATATACTACAACCAGGCTTGCTCCGCCTGCATGGTGTACATAAACCAGACGCTGGTGCCGCTGCTCTCGGAGGAGGGGGTGGAGAGGGTTGAGCTGAGGGACTACATAAATCAGCCAGAGTACCGGCGTGAGCTCGTGGAGCTGCACAGGCGTGCGGGTGTGCCCCCGGAGCTGTGGGCGCACATGAGTACCGTGGTGGATGGCAGGATATTTATAGAGGGGCACCTGCCGGAGCGGGTTATAAGGGATGCGCTTCGGGCTGAGGGCACGCTGGTGGTTTACAACGATGATATGGAAGCGGGGGATTGGTATGGAAGCCAGGGGGGAGTGTTGAGGAGTTTCCTGCAGAGCGCTCACCTCTGGAGTACACGCCCCGCGGGGGTGCAGGGGTGGCGGAGAGAATCTACGGTACCACGGGCATGCTGCCACTGGTCCTTGTCTCGGGACTCCTGGACGGCATAAACCCCTGCGCCTTCGCGGTGCTGCTGTTCTTCATTGCCTTCCTGTACACCCTGCAGAGGACACGTGCAGACGTGCTCAGGATGGGCGCCATATACATCTCCGCAATCTACTTAGCGTACTTCCTGATAGGGCTGGGCATAATGAAGGCGCTGGTGTTCGTGGGTAAGCCCCACTTCATGGCAAAGCTTGGCGCCTGGCTGATAATCCTGCTGGGTCTCGTGAACATAATCAACCACTTCCAGCCGATGCTACTGCCGGTTAAGCTGCGCATCCCCGGCTTTACCCATGCAACCCTGAGGAGGTGGGCGTACCGCGGCACTGCTCCATCTGCGGCGGTGCTGGGCTTTCTGGTGGGGCTGTGCACCTTCCCGTGCTCAGGGGGTATATACGTAGCCATCCTTGCCCTGCTGTCTGCAAAGACCACCTACGCCCAGGGGCTGGCTTACCTCATGCTGTACAACCTGATGTTCGTGCTGCCTCTCATACTCATCCTCGCCGTTGCCTCAAACCAGAGGGTAACCGCCAGGCTGAAGGAGCTGGAGGAGAGGCATGCAAGGAGCATGAGGCTGTTCTCGGGTGTGGCGATGCTCGCCATAGGCATAGCCATACTGGTGTGGTTTGTGTAGAGGCTCAAATTTGGTTTTAGACATTAATGTTCGGTGCGGGTGTAAAAACCACCGGAGGCAGTGCCCACGCAGACCTTCCTGGATGAGTGGATCGGTGTAAAGCTCAGGGAGAGGAAAAAGAGGGAGCGGGAGCTTCACAGAGCCAGACCTGCCAGGTATATAAGGCTGAGACCCAGGGGTTACCCGCTCAGGGATGTTTCAAGAACCTCGCCGCTCAGCGTGAGTGATGAGAAGCTTTTTGAGATTTACGCAAGGGAGCAGTGGCTGGGCACCACGGTTGCCCAGGGGGATATACTGTTTGACCAGAGGCTTATCCCGGACTTCGCCTTTGAGGTTGTGAAGGTGCTGCCCAGAGGGGAGGTTACAATTACAGAGGATACCAGGATTTTTATTGAGAAGACGCCGCACAGCACGAGGATTCACAGAGAGGTGAGGTTTGCTGACATAATAGGTCATGAGGATGTGAAGAAGAAGTGCAGAATAATCCTCAGGTACCTCAAGGAGCCCGAGAGGTTCGGGGAGTGGGCGCCAAAGAATGTGCTCTTCTACGGTCCTCCGGGCACCGGCAAGACCATGACCGCCAAGGCGCTGGCGTCGGAGGCGCAGGCTAAGCTGTTCCTGATACGTGCGACAGACCTCATAGGTGAGTATGTGGGCGATGGGAGCAAGCGCATCCATGAGCTGTACTCAGGTGCCAGAGACTCTGCACCGAGTGTGGTGTTCATTGACGAGCTTGACGCGATAGGGCTGGACAGGGCATACCAGGGTATCAGGGGTGATGTGAGCGAGGTGGTGAATGCGCTGCTCACCGAGCTGGATGGTGTGCAGGAGAACCCGGGTGTGGTCACAATAGGCGCAACCAACAATCCGCTCATGCTTGACCGTGCGCTGAGGAGCAGGTTTGAGGAGGAGATTCTCTTCAGGCTGCCGGATGAGAGGGAGAGGTATCTGATACTCAAGCACTACGCTGCAAGGATGCCGCTGAAGGTGGAGGCTGACCTCAGGGAGATTGCAGGGCTCACCCACGGGATGTCGGGCAGGGACCTGAAGGACAGGGTGCTGAAGGTTGCGCTGCACAGGGCTTTGCTTGAGAATGCGCCGGCGGTGAGAAAGGAGCATCTGGAGTACAGCCTTAAGGTGTTCTCTGGAAAAACCGAGCCCAGAGAGCTGTATATATAGGCATGCAGGCT
>JAADFH010000141.1 GCA_013152995.1 Methanobacteriota archaeon | reverse complement strand
TGCCCCCTTCTCACGGTTTGGATTGCCCCCTTCTCAGCCTCCATCTCGTGCCCTGCGGGGTATCCTCCACAACCACGCCCCGCCTTAGCAGCTCCTCCCGCAGGCGGTCTGCGGTGGCGTAGTCCCTGCGCCTTCTCGCCTCCTCCCGCTCCCTTATCATCCTCATCAGCTCCTCGGGAAGCTCCTCACGCACCTCCCGCACAACCCCGAAGACGCGGTTGAAGTCGCTGAAGAAGCCCTTAAGCGCCTCCACATCCGCAGCGCTCGCACTTCCGGAGCTCAGGGCTCTGTTAGCCTCGCGCAGCACCCTGAACACCACCGCCAGGGCGCGGGGAGTGTCAAGGTCGTCATTCATCGCATCCACAAACTCCCTTCTTGCATCTCCGGCAATGCGTGAGAGCTCCGTGGGCTTCTTCTCTTCTGGCGAGTACTCCTCCAGCCTGCGCATCAGCTCAGCCAGCCTCTCCACAGCCCTGGTGGCATCCTCAAGCGCCCTGAAGGTGAAGTTCAGCTTCCTGCGGTAGTGCGTGGCAAGCAGCAGATAGCGAATCGCAAGCGGCTCATAGCCCATCTCAAGCAGGTCCCTGAGGGTGTAGTAGTTGCCGTAGCGCTTGCTCATCTTCCGCCCCTCAACCAGCAGGTGCTCGTTGTGCACCCAGTAGCGCACAAAAGGCTTGCCCGTGGCTGCCTCGCTCTGGGCAATCTCATTCTCATGGTGCGGAAAAATTAAGTCCACCCCGCCAGCGTGGATGTCCAGCGTCTCGCCCAAGTAGCGCATGCTCATGGCGCTGCACTCAATGTGCCAGCCCGGTCTGCCCCTGCCGAGGGGGGTGTCCCAGTAAACCTCGCCATCCTCCTCGCTCCACGCCTTCCACAGCGCAAAATCGCGAGCCTCCTCCTTGGCATACTCATCCTGCCTCACCCTCGCCCCGGGCATTAGACCCTCAGCCCTGAGCCTGGAAAGCCTCCCGTAGCCGCTGAACTTTGAGATATCAAAGTACACGCTGCCATCCGCAGCCCTGTAAGCGTAGCCCTTCTCCATCAGCTTCTGTATGAGCGCAACCATCTCAGGTATGTGCTCCGTGGCTCTGGGGTAGTACTCAGCCCTCTCTATGTTCAGCTTCTCCAGATCCTCAAAGAACGCCCGCTCATACCTTGCGGTGTACTCCCGCAGGCTCACACCCTCAGCCCTGCTCCTTGCTATAGTCTTGTCATCCACGTCTGTGATGTTCATCACCTGCACAACCCTGTAGCCCAGGAAGCGCAGCCACCTGCGAAGCATATCCTGGAAGACGTAGGCGCGGAAGTTGCCTATGTGGGCGTAGTCGTAAACCGTGGGTCCGCAGGTGTACATCCTGACCTCGCCCTCATGAAGGGGCACAAACCTCTCCCTGCGCCTGCTCATCGTGTTGTACAGCCAGAAGGTGCTCAACCCCGCATCCTCTCCCTGTGCTCCCTGAGCTTCTCCCTCAGCCCCTCATCCCCGAGGGCTAAGATTCTAACCGCGAGCAGCGCTGCATTCTTTGCGCTGTCTATGCCCACAGCAGCCACGGGTATGCCGGGTGGCATCTGGGCAATTGACAGCAGCGCATCCAGACCCAGCAGCCTGACCTCTCTGGGCACACCTATAACAGGTTTGAGGGTGTGGCTTGCAAGCACGCCGGGAAGTGCTGCACTCAGCCCCGCGATTGCTATGAAAACATCGCAGTCGCTCTCCCTGGCAAGCTTCGCCACCTTCTCGGGATTGCGGTGGGCACTGGCAACATGCACGCTGCACTCCACCCCGAACTCCCTGAGAACCTTCTCAGCCTCCTCAGCCAGCTTCCTGTCAGACTCGCTCCCTATAACCACAGCCACCTTCATCCAGTATCACCCCATTAGCATAGCTCCCGCCGCACCCGCCACAGGTACCGTGAGGTTGTCATCAACCCTGAGCGGCAGCGACTCAACAAGCATGCCCGCCACTGCAGAGGCTAAAGCCACGGCAGCGGAGAGCTTAACTGGAAGCCCCTGGGCGAGCATGTAAACCAGCACACCCGCAGAGGCTGCGGCAGCCCCCAAGGCGGTGCCCTCAGCGCTCTTGGCGGTGTTGTAGGGCAGCCTGCGCCTGCCCAGCCTCACACCCGCCAGCGTTGACACCGACCCCCAGGGCGAGCACCAGCATGCCGGAGGCGCTGACATAGAAGGGTGCATCAAGCAGCAGCCCGAAAATCAGCACCGTGGCAAGCACGCCGGAGAAGAAGCGCAGCGTCCCCCTGCCAGGCTCCACCTGCTTCACCTGCGGACGCTCGGCTGAGTCAATTATGCTGCTAAGCACCGGCACCCTGACACCCCTCCTGTAGGCTGCCGACACCGCAACGGTTGAAGCTATGAGGAAGAGCAGCAGCCCCACCGGTGCCAGCCAGCCTGAGAAACGCTCGTACGCGTACTGCAGGTAGAGGGGTGTGATGACACCGCTCATGTGGATGAGCTGCCTCCTGGTCTCAAGCTCCATTCAACCACCCATGGTACCCGGCTTTACTATGCTCACCAGCAGTATCAGCACCATCAGCGTTGAAACATACGTAGCCACCGAGCCCGCGCTCCTCGCAGGCATGAGCTTCTCCAGAATCAGCCTGAGAACGTGGTGTCCGTCCGTGGCTGCAATGCCCAGGTTGAGCGGTGCCAAGTTTATCCACCCTATGGCTTCGTTGAGCAGCGCTATCCAGTACAGGGAGTAGTATATGATCAGAGGGAGCGCCAGACCGAAGTAGCGCTGCACCTCGTCCCTGAGCTTGGGCGAGATTCTTATGCCTATGAAGCCCCGCTCCGGATCGTCCTCCCTCGCCGCGGTAACCAGCTCGTAGGTACCCCTGTCGGTCTGGATGGATATCCTCTCCCCAGGCTTTAGCTTTGCAACCGCCTCGTAGAAGTCAGAGACGGTGCTCACAGCGCTGTTGCCTATGCTCTTTATCACCATCCCCTTCTCCAGCACCTGGGCTGCAGGGGAGCCCTCCACCACCTCCACCACCT
>JAADFH010000140.1:2175-3312 GCA_013152995.1 Methanobacteriota archaeon | reverse complement strand
ACCTTCGGGTAACGCTTGTGAATCAGCGTCATTGAGAGAAACGCCACCACCGACAGCCCGAGAACCAGCAGATTGGTCTCGGGCAGCTTCTCCAGAATATTGATGAACATCATTATAATGTACTCCTCCTTCTCCACATGCACCCCGAAGATGTACTTGAGCTGCGTTGCGGTAATTATAAGCGCTGCCGCATTCACAAACCCTATAACCGCAGCATGGGAGATGATATTCAGGATGAAGGTAAGACGCAGCAGAGCTATCAGGAGTATAATCACACCCACCATCAGAGACAGCGTTGCCGCAAGCATGACATACTCGTTGGTGCCGGGCTCGGCAATGGGTGAAAGGGAGGTGTAAACGAGCACCGTCATGACACCCACAGGTCCTGTGAAAAGCAGCCTGTTGCTTCCGAAGAGTATCGCCATCAGGGGCGCCACAAAGCTTGCGTACAGTCCGTATATGGGCGGGAGACCCGCCACAAGAGCGTACGCCATAGCCTTGGGTATCATGCTCACACCCAGGTTTATGCCGGAAATCAGGTCAAAGTAGAAGTAGCTTGACCTGTAGTTCCTGAGCCAGCTCAGCGCTGGTATCAGCTTCTCAAGGTTCACCTGTTCACCTCCTTTAGACTCTCACCGCGACCTGCAGCATCAACACGGTGCAAAAACAAACGCGTCCACTGCACCTCCTGCGGAGTATGGATGGATTAGGGAAACGATTAGGAGAAGGGTGTAATGGTATTTAAATTTTTTGCTCATCTCTGCACCTCCTCCCTGTAGCGGCAGGTGCAACCAGGAGGGAAAACGCATTCCCCGTCAAACCTCTTCCAGCTCCGGAGTTTCTGCTACCCAATACCCCGCTAATAGAAAGGTTTAAGAAAGCCAGCGGGAAAGGATGGCGTATGTATGCAGTGCTCGGGTGCGGCACCGCCGGCTATCTTGCAGCAAGCAAGCTGCAGGAGCAGGGCAAGAAGGTGCTCATAGTTGACAGCGACGAGAAGAGAGTTGAGAGCCTCAAGGAGAGGGAGTTTGAGAGGGTCATTCAGGGAGACATAACCGACGTCTCCACGCTGAGAGAGGCTGGAATTGAGAACGCAGAGGCTGTGCTTATCCTGACCACAGACGTGGAGCTGAACAG
>JAADFH010000140.1:0-2110 GCA_013152995.1 Methanobacteriota archaeon | reverse complement strand
GGTGCCAAAGAGTTTGAGGGGCTTGATGTTGATGTGGTGATAAACCCCACCGTGGTGGTGGCAAACGTTGCAATAGACTCTCTGTACGAGATTGAGCTGAAGAAGAAGCTCAGAATGCTGCGCAAGATAATAGAAGACGCCCCGAAAGGCATCGCAATCGTGACTCAGGACAACCCCGACCCGGACGCAATAGCCAGTGCACTCTCCCTGAAGAAGATAGTGGAGCACTTTGGCGGGGTTGCGGAGATAATCTACGGGGGCGAAATCGGGCATGAGGAGAACCGTGCACTGGTGAACCTGCTCGGCTTGAGCCTCACGCCGATATCCAAGGTGAGGGACCTGAGGAGCTACTCCAAGATCGCCCTGATAGAGGCTTCCATACCCGGGGAGAACAACTCCCTGCCCAAGAACATCTCCCCCGACATAGTCATAGACCACCACCCCGTGGATGAGAGCAAGGTTAAGGCTGAGTACAGGGACATACGCCCCGAGGTCGGAGCCACCTCCACCATACTCACCGAGTACCTGGTGCACCTGGGCATAGAGATAACTCCCGAGCTTGCCACGGCGCTGCTCTACGGCATAAAGACAGACACCAACGACTTCACCAGGGGCACAACCGCGCAGGATTTGAGGGCTGTGGCGGTGCTCTACCCCAAGGCTGACCACGACCTGCTGATGAAGATTGAGACACCTGTGATGTCGGCGGAAACCCTGGACGTGCTCAGCGAGGCTATAAGGAACAGGAAGATAAGGGGGAGCTTCCTGCTCACCAACGTTGGCTTCATAAGGGATAGGGACACCCTGCCCCAGGCAGCCGACCACCTGCTGCGCCTGGAGGGCATATCCACGGTGCTGGTTTACGGCATAGGCGGGGACGTTATACACATCTCCGGCAGGAACAGGGACATACGTATAAACCTGGGGGAGGTCATGCAGAAGGCTTTCGGCAACATAGGAAGTGCGGGAGGTCATGCCACCGCTGCGGCTGCAAAGATTCCGCTGGGGCTGTTCGGAGGGGTTAAGGACAAGGCATCGCTGCTGAAGCTCGCGGAGGAGGCGGTTACAGACAGGTTCTTCAGGGCTGTGGGTATTGAGTCTGAGGAAGAGAAGTGAGCTTCTGCTGAGCCAGCCTCCTGACGGTGCTCCAGCTTCTTCTTACAAAGTGGGGAAGCTGGGGGTAGTGGCTCTTCAGGAAGGCGAGGGTTTTGGGGTCAGAGGGATACCCGCTGCCAAAGTCGCCGTACTCCCGCCTGAGCTCCTCAAGCTTTCTGTCCCTGAGCACCTTTGCGATTATGGAGGCTGCAGAGACCACGGGATAGCGCTCATCCGCCCTGCTCTCCACAATCACCCTGCAGTGCGCGCTCAGGCTTCTGCATCTGCTCCTGCCGATTGAGTCAATGTAAGCCACATCAGGCTTCATGGCGGCAAGCAGCCTGCGCACCGCCTCTATCTGAATCGCGTTGAGGCTCTTCCCCGCCTCAAACCTGCGGTCTATCTCCTCAGGAGTCACCTCCTCAATCTTCCACCTGTAGCTGCTGAGAGCCTCAAAAATCTGCTCCCTCCTTGCGGGTGTGAGCTTCTTTGAGTCCCTCACACCGAGCCTCTCAAGCTCCGCAATCTCGTCCTCGGTGCAGGTGATGCAGGCTATTATCATGCTGCCCAGCACGGGTCCGCGCCCAGCCTCATCAACCCCCGCTATCAGCATCCGCCCGCCTCACAGTATGAAGACTGCGCAGGCTATGACAGTGGTCCACTCCCCCTTCCTCTCCACCACCGCGCTCTGGGTGACGTTGAAGGTCTTCACTATCTTGTCGCTCAGCCTGAATATGTCCCTGCGCTCATCGTAGTCCCGGTCTATGTCAAAGTCTATGCCCAGGGTGGTGGCGAGCATGCTCGCAGCCAGGTCTTCTGCATACTCCCCCGCCTCCTTCTCGCTCTCGCCAAAGCTGTGGTGCTCGCTCAGGTAGCCGTAGAGGTTGTTGTCCTTCGGCACGGCGCAGCCTATGGAGGCGGTTATCAGCCTGTGAGGCTCGTTGCTGGAGTTCTCGCTCAGAACGCAGAAAACTATCTCCCCCGGAGAAAGCTCAGCCAGCCCCTCCTCCCTGGA
>JAADFH010000139.1 GCA_013152995.1 Methanobacteriota archaeon | reverse complement strand
CAGAGAAGTCAGGGATGCCGGGGGCGGGCTTCGAACCCGCGACTTCCACGTTTCCCAGGAGTGCTCGCGTCTGAGGCACAAGCCTCTCCCTATGAGCGTGGCACTCTCACCAGGCTGAGTTACCCCGGCGGAATAATTTACCTCTGAGTAACCATGTAAACCATTACTCACACCCTGCCGTACTTAGCCACAGCCTCCCCGTAGGCAATCACATGCCCCTTCATTGCTCTCTCAAGCTCCGCTCTGGTAGCTCCAGCCTCAAGCTCAAGCGGCGCATCAAGGGCGTACACCCTGAAGAAGTACCTGTGAGGCTTCCCCGGCGGCGGGCATGGTCCAGAGTACCCCACCCTGCCGAAGTCATTTACGCCCTGCAGCGCTCTCACAGGCGACTCCACCACCTTCTGCTTTGGCACACCCGGTATGCTGGAAGGCGGAAGGTTCCAGGCTATCCAGTGGGTAAAAGTGCCCCTGGGAGCGTCAGGGTCATCCACTATAATCGCAAGCGCAGCTGCCTCCTCTGCGCCCTCCACCCTCACCTCCGGAGACACATCCGCACCATCGCAGGTATACTCGGCAGGAAACTCGGTGAAACCCAGCTCCACCCTGAGCGTAGCCTTTGCCGGAGCACCGGTGCAACCTGCTACGGCAACCACCACCAGCAGCAAGCCCCCGAGCCTCATCCTCTCACCCCTTTCATACTGCAACACCTCACGCTGCGAAAATTATCAATTCCGCAACAAAAAAAGATTTCGCCACCCTCTGCCTCAAACCAGCTATGCGCCGGCTGCTCCTCGGCACAGGTGTTGCACTCGCTGGCATTGTGGCACTGCTGCTAATCTCCGAGCAGCCACCACGGGAGGACGGAGTCTGGATATGGAACAATCTCCCGGAAGCGCTTGAAGAGGCACGTGAGCAGCGCAAACCCGTGCTAATAAACTTCTGGACACCCTCATGCTACTGGTGCGTTAAGATGGACGAGGTCATGCAGGAGCCTGAGGTCAGGGCAGCGATGGACGAGTACGTGCTGCTCCGCGTGGACACCAGCAGGCGAAGCTCTGGAGAGCTCCTCAGGAGGTACGGGATATACGGCACTCCAGCCTTTGTGGTGCTCTCTCCAGAGGGTGAGGTTCTCGCCACAGCCACCGGCTACATGCCCAGGCAGGAGTTCCTGCGCTTCCTGCGGGAGTCGTTACCATAATCTTTGCATAAGTTAGGCAGACTCTGGATAACTGACATTTTCACGGAGGTGATTCGTAGGCAGGTCTGGGTATGGCGGCCACAGCGGAGGGGCCACACCCGTTCCCATCCGAACACGGAAGTAAAGTCCTCCAGCGATCCCGGTGGTACTGGGGTGCGAGAGCCCCCGGGAAGCCGGGGACGCTGCCAGCCCATCCTGCTAACCTTTTTATTGAAGGAGCGGAAAAATGTATGAGATGCCCTGGTGGTGTAGCCCGGCCTATCATACAGGACTGTCACTCCTGTGACTCGGGTTCAAATCCCGGCCAGGGCGTCCCCCCACAACCAAAGAGGTAAGCTCGCATGAGAGGTGTCATGAAAGCTGAGGTGTGTTTTCTGCAGGCAACTTCGCGCCACGGGCCCGTAGCTCAGTCTGGCGAGAGCACCGGCCTTTTAAGCCGAGGGTCGCGGGTTCAAATCCCGTCGGGCCCGCTTTACAGAAAGGGCAGGTGGTGGACGTGAGAAGGGTGGTTGATATATCAAAGCATGAGCTTGTACCAAAGCATGAGGTTATGAGTGAGGAGGAGGCAAAAGAGCTTCTTGAGAGGCTTAACATAACCAAGGGACAGCTTCCGAAGATACTCAAGAGCGATCCAATGGTCCAGAAGATAAAGGCAAAGCCCGGCGACATAATAAAGATAACACGCAAGAGCCCCACAGCGGGCACCACCATTTACTACAGGGTGGTTGTGAACGAGTGAGGAGGTGAGGAGAGTTGTTGAACACCAAGCCCATACTGCACTCTTTCCTCAGGAAGCGTGAGCTTGTCAGGCAGCACATAGACTCCTTCAACGACTTCATAGAGAACCGGCTTCAGGCGATAGTTGACGAGACTGGTGTTATAGAGACGGATGTTGGCGTTGAGGTTGAGTTCGGGAGAATACGCGTCAACCAGGCAGAGGCGCTTGAGGCTGACGGCTCCTGGCATCCCATTGCACCCATGGAGGCGAGGCTCAGAAACCTGAGCTACCTCTCCAGGGTGTTCCTGGAGATGCGGCTGCGCTGGAACGAGCGGGAGACCGACTTTGAGTCAATAAAGATCGGTCAGATTCCAACGATGATAAAGTCAAAGATATGCAACCTGCACGGCAAGAGCGATGAAGAGCTCATAGAGATGGGTGAGGACCCCCTTGACCCTGGAGGATACTTCATAATCAACGGCTCTGAGAGGGTGCTCGTTACCATAGAGGACCTGGCTCCCAACAAGATAATCCTGGAGAAGGGTGAGGAGTACTCCAAGATAACCGAGGTTGCAAAGGTGTTCTCAAAGCGGGGTGGCTTCAGGGCTCTGACCACCGTTGAGAGGGACAGGGAGGGGCTGCTGTGGGTGAACTTCCCCTCTGTGCCGGGGAGCATACCGCTGGTGGTGATGCTCCGCGCTCTCGGGGTTGAGACTGACAGGGAGATAATGGAGATAATCTCGGAGAAGCCAGCCTACACGCACGACATCCTGCTGAACCTTGAGGAGTCTGCCAGCGTCAAGGACTCGGCGATGGCAATGGAGGTCATAGGCAGGAAGGTGGCTGCGGGGCAGGCGAAGGAGTACCGCCTGAAGCGTGCGGAGCAGGTGATAGACCGCTACCTGCTGCCCCACATAGGTGTTGAGCCCGAGGACAGGCTGAGAAAAGCCTACTACCTGGGCAGGATGGCGCTCAGGGTGCTTGAGCTCGCCAGAGGGCTGAGGGACCCGGATGACAAGGACCACTACGCCAACAAGCGCCTGCGCCTCGCTGGAGACCTCATGGAGGACCTCTTCAGGGTTGCCTTCTACAACCTCACCAGGGACATAAAGTACCAGCTTGAGCGCTCCGTGGTCAGGGGCAAGGAGCCCAGCGTTTACACCGCCGTCAGACCTGATGTGCTTACGGAGCGCATAAGGCATGCGCTTGCCACAGGCAACTGGGTGGGGGGCAGAGCGGGAGTGAGCCAGCTTCTTGACAGAACCAACTACCTGAGCGTGGTCTCGCACCTGCGCAGGGTGGTATCGCCTCTCTCCAGAAGCCAGCCCCACTTTGAGGCGAGGGACCTGCATCCAACGCAGTTCGGCAGAATCTGCCCCAGCGAGACCCCCGAGGGACCAAACTGCGGTCTGGTGAAGAACCTCGCGTTAGCCTGCGAGTTCTCAACGGGCATACCCGGAGAGGAGCTTGTGCCCGTGCTTTACGAGATGGGTGTAAAGCCGATAAAGAGGGGTGTGTAGGTATGGAGGCGAATGTTTACGTTAACGGCAACCTTATAGGCACCCATGAGGACCCCCTTGCCCTGGTTGAGGAGATAAAACGAGCCAGAAGAGCGGGCAAAATCTCACGCCAGACGAACGTGGCTTACTATGCCGAAACCGAGGAGGTTTACATCAACACCGACGAGGGCAGGGCGAGGAGACCGCTGATAGTTGTGGAGGATGGCAAGCCCTTGGTGACCGAGGAGGACATAAAGGCGGTTGAGCGCGGCGAGCTCACCTTTGACGACCTGGTGGAGCAGGGCAAGATAGAGTACCTGGACTCCGAGGAGGAGGAGAACGCATACATCGCCATGACTCCAGAGGAGCTCACGCCCGAGCACACCCACTTAGAGATAGACCCGCTGCTCATGCTGGGTGTGTGCACCTCGGTGCTGCCCTTCCCGGAGTACAACTCCTCACCCAGAAACACCATGGGGGCGGGAATGAGCAAGCAGGCTCTCGGCTTCTACGCCAGCAACTTCAGGTCAAGAACCGACACCCGCGGGCATCTGCTGCACTACCCGCAGGTGCCGCTGGTGAAGACAGACATACTTGATGCGGTGGGCTATGATGTGAGAGCCTCCGGTCAGAACTTCGTGGTGGCGGTGCTCTCCTACGCCGGTTACAACATGGAGGATGCGCTCATAATGAACAAGGCTTCAATAGACAGGGGGCTCGCCAGGAGCACCTTCTTCAGGAGCTACGAGGCAGAGGAGCGCAGGTATCCGGGAGGGCAGTACGACAAGTTTGAGATTCCAGCCCCGGAGATAAGGGGTTACAGGGAGGAGTCAGCCTACGCATACCTGGGCGAGGATGGGCTTATAGAGCCGGAGAGCGAGGTGCGCTCGGGGCACGTGCTCATAGGCAAGACCTCGCCGCCGCGCTTCCTTGAGGAGGTGAGCGAGTACGGGCTGCTGAGGGAGAAGCGCAGGGAGACCTCCATAACCGTGCGCCACGGCGAGGAAGGCATAGTGGACATGGTCATGCTCACCGAGAACCACAATGGCAACCGCCTGGTGAAGATACGTGTAAGGGACCAGCGCATACCCGAGCTCGGGGACAAGTTCGCCTCAAGGCACGGGCAGAAGGGTGTCATGGGGCTCATACTCCCCCAGGAGGACATGCCCTTCACAGAGCAGGGCATAATACCCGACCTGATAATAAACCCGCACGCCATACCCTCCAGAATGACCGTGGGTCAGGTGCTGGAGATGCTGGGAGGCAAGGTGGCATGCTTAGAGGGGCGCAGGGTTGACGGCACCGCCTTCTCGGGTGAGAAGGAGGCAGACCTCAGGGAGGCGCTGAAGCGTGCCGGCTTCAAGAGCACGGGCAGGGAGATAATGTACAACGGCATGACGGGTGAGATGTTTGAGGCTGAGATATTCATAGGGGTGGTGTACTACCAGAAGCTGCACCACATGGTTGCAGGCAAGATTCACGCACGCTCCCGTGGACCCGTGCAGGTGCTCACCAGGCAGCCCACCGAGGGCAGGGCGAGAGAGGGAGGGCTGCGCTTCGGTGAGATGGAGAGGGACTGCCTCATAGGCTACGGTGCTGCGCTGCTGCTCAAGGAGCGCCTCTTAGATGAGAGCGACAGGCACACCATGCTGGTGTGCGAGAAGTGCGGAAGCATAGCGGTGCACGACAAGACCAGAGACACGATATACTGCACGATATGCGGCAGGGAGAGCGAGGCTGCCGAGGTTGAGGTGAGCTACGCCTTCAAGCTGCTTCTGGATGAGCTGCGCAGCCTGGGCATAAATCCCAGGCTGGAGCTCGGGGACAAGGCATGAGAGGTGCAGGTGAGGAGCATGAGGATAATACCCAAGAAGGTTGAGAGGATAAAGTTCGGGCTTCTCTCGCCGGAGATGATACGCAAGCTGGCTGAGGTGAAGATTGTAACCGCCGACACCTATGATGAGGATGGCTACCCGATAGAGGGCGGACTCATGGACCCCCGCCTGGGCGTGGTTGACCCGGGGCTGCGCTGCAAGACCTGCGGCTCCCGCGTGGGCGACTGCCCGGGGCACTTCGGCAGGATTGAGCTCGCCCGTCCTGTGATTCACGTGGGCTACGCCAAGCTCATAAACAAGATACTCAGGAGCACCTGCAGGGAGTGCGGCAGGGTTCTGCTGCCCGAGGAGAAGATTGAGGAGTTCAGGGAGGAGCTGAAGCGTGCGAAGAAGATAGGCAAGAACGAGGAGCCCATCGTTGAGGAGCTCTTCAAGCTTGCCAGAGCCTCCAAGACCTGCCCGCACTGCGGTGCAGAGCAGATGGACATAAAGTTTGAGAAGCCCACCACCTTCATTGAGGTGGTGGAGGGCAGGCAGCACAGGCTCTCGCCCATAGAGGTTAGGGAGAGGCTTGAGAGGGTAACAGATGGCGATGCCGAGGTCATGGGGTTTGATGTGAGCGTTGCAAGACCTGAGTGGATGGTTCTCACCGTGCTCCTGGTGCCCCCGGTGACGGTGCGCCCCTCCATAACCCTTGAGTCCGGCGAGAGGAGCGAGGACGATTTAACGCACAAGCTGGTGGACATCATAAGGATAAACCAGCGCCTTGAGGAGAACATGGAGGCTGGAGCACCCCAGCTCATCATAGAGGACCTGTGGGAGCTGCTGCAGTACCATGTCACCACCTACTTCAACAACGAGGTGGCTGGCGTGCCTCCAGCCAGGCACCGCTCGGGCAGACCCCTCAAGACGCTTGCGCAGCGCCTCAAGGGCAAGGAGGGGAGGTTCAGGAGCAACCTCTCCGGCAAGCGTGTGAACTACTCCGCCAGAACTGTGATCTCCCCAGACCCCAACCTGAGCATAAACGAGGTGGGTGTGCCGGAGATAATAGCGAGGGAGCTCACCATTCCCGAGATTGTAACGCCCATGAACATTGAGCGCCTGAAGAAGCTGGTGAGGAACGGTCCCCACCGCTATCCAGGAGCAAACTATGTGGAGCGTCCAGATGGAGCGAGGCTCAGCCTGGCGAGGGTCAGGGACATTGACGAGCTGCTGGAGAAGATAGAGCCGGGGTGGAAGGTGCACCGCCACCTGATAGACGGGGACATAGTGCTCTTCAACCGTCAGCCCTCGCTCCACCGCATGAGCATAATGGCGCACGAGGTGAAGGTGCTGCCCTACAAGACCTTCCGCCTGAATCTCTGTGTCTGCCCGCCGTACAACGCGGACTTTGACGGCGATGAGATGAACCTGCATGCGATTCAGAGCCAGGAGGCGAGGGCTGAGGCGAGGGTGCTGATGCGGGTGCAGGAGCAGATTCTCTCGCCGCGCTTTGGCGGACCGATAATCGGCGGAATCCACGACCACATCTCAGGTGCCTACCTGCTCACGCAGCCCGAGGTCAGGTTCACCAAGGAGGAGGCGTTCCACCTGCTGTACGCCAGCGGCATAAAGAAGCCGCTGCCTGAGCCTGCGTATGAGGAGAATGGCAGAGCCTACTACACGGGCAAGCAGATATTCAGCATGCTCCTCCCCGAGGACCTGACGCTCAGGTACAAGGCAAAGGTGTGCAAGAAGTGCGAGGTGTGCAAGGAGGAGGAGTGCGAGTACGATGCGTACGTGGTGATAGAGAAGGGTGAGCTGAAGTGCGGGGTGATGGATGAGAAGAGCTTCGGCGCCTTTGCGGGGGAGCTGCTGGACAGGATAGTGAAGGACTACGGCACGGATGCTGCGAGGGAGTTCCTGGACAGGGTGACGAAGCTGGTGATAAACTTCATAACCTGGCGCGGGTTCTCAACGGGTATAGACGATGAGGACCTGCCGGAGGAGGCGAAGGAGAGGATAGCGGAGATTCTGGATGATGCGGAGAAGAGCGTTTTTGAGCTCATAAGGGCGTACAATGACAAGATTCTGGAGCAGCTTCCCGGCAGAACCCTGGAGGAGACGCTGGAGATGCGCATAATGGAGGTGCTCAGCGAGGCTCGTGACAAAACTGGTGCGATAGCCAACGAGTACCTGGAGAGGGAGGAGAGGCGCAGGAGGCATGAGAACAGCGCACGCATAATGGCGGTCTCAGGTGCCAGGGGAAGCCTGCTCAACCTCACCCAGATGGCAGCCTGCGTGGGTCAGCAGTCGGTGAGGGGTGAGAGAATCAAGAGGGGCTACTCAGGCAGAACGCTGCCCCACTTTAAGGTCGGCGACATCTCCGCAAGAGCCAAGGGGTTCGTGAGGAGCAGCTACAAGCAGGGGCTATCTCCGCTGGAGTTCTTCTTCCACAACATGGGTGGCAGAGAGGGTCTGGTGGACACAGCCGTGAGAACCTCGCAGAGCGGTTACATGCAGCGCAGGCTGATAAACGCTCTCCAGGACCTGAAGGTGGAGTACGACCACACGGTGAGGGATACCAGAGGGGTTATAGTGGAGTTCCAGCACGGTGAGGATGGCAGCGACCCCAGCAGGACAGACTGGGGCAAGATGGTTAATGTTAAGAACATAGTGCAGAAGTACGCCAGAATGGAGGCTGAGTGAGATGCACCTCAGCAAGGAGGAGATAGATGCCAGGCTGGAGGAGCTCAGGGACAAGCTGCCGGAGAGCATAATCAGCGAGCTCAGAGAGGAGCTGCACAGGGTGAAGCTCACGAAGGAGGCGCTGGAGAAGATAATTGAGGAGGTGCTGAAGCGCTACGAGTATGCAAAGGTTGAGCCCGGCGAGGCGGTGGGCGTGGTGGCGGCGCAGAGCATGGGTGAGCCGAGTACGCAGATGACCATGAGAACCTTCCACTACGCTGGTGTGGCTGAGCTCAACGTCACCCTGGGTCTGCCCAGAATCATAGAGATCGTGGATGCCCGCAAGAAGCCCTCCACACCCATGATGACGATCTACTTGGAGGAGGAGTACGCCAAGGACAAGGAGAAGGCGGAGCAGGTGGCAAGGGAGATTGAGACCCTCTACTTGGAGGACCTGCTGGAGAAGAGCGAGATAGACATAGTGCACCAGCGGGTGAACCTGTACCTGGATGAGTACGGGATGAGGCGGAGAAAGATTGAGATGGATGAGGTGCTGAAGAAGCTCAGCTCCATAAAGGGGGTGAGTGTGGAGGCGAGGGACAGCATGGTGTCGGTGGTGCCAGAGAAGGCGTCCACGATAAAGGAGCTGAGAAAGCTGGAGAACAGACTGAAGAGCATACACCTCAGGGGAATCAAGGATATACGCAGGGTGGTTCTGCGCAGGGAGGGTGATGAGTATGTTATATACACGGAGGGCTCAAATCTCAAGGATGTGCTCAGAATAGAGGGTGTGGATATTACAAGAACAAAGACCAATGATATCACTGAGATTCAGCGCGTCCTGGGAATAGAAGCTGGAAGGAATGCAATAATTAATGAAATCCAGGACACGCTGAATGAGCAGGGTCTCACCGTGGATGTGAGGCACCTGATGCTGGTGGCTGACATGATGGCTGTGGACGGCACGATCAAGGCGATAGGCAGGCACGGTGTGAGCGGTGAGAAGGCAAGCGTTCTCGCAAGGGCGGCGTTTGAGATTACGGTTGACCACCTGCTGCATGCCGCCGTTTCGGGGGAGTACGAGGAGCTTGAGGGCATAGTTGAGAATGTTATCGTTGGGAGACCCGTGAAGCTGGGCACGGGCATGGTGGAGCTGGTGATGCGCAGGGAGCTTGAGGAGGCAAAAGAGGCGAAGGAGGCTGAGTGAGGATGGATTTGGAGAGGGCTATCAGGCAGGCGGTGGACACAGGTAGGGTGCTTCTGGGCACGAAGCAGAGCCTTCAGGCTGTGAGGAATGGAGAGGCAAGGCTGGTGATTGTGGCTGCAAACTGTCCGCCGGAGGCTAAGGAGGACCTAATGCGCTACTCCAAGCTCGCAGGCGTCCCTGTCTACGAGTACGGTGGCTCGGGCATGGAGCTGGGTGCGGTGTGCGGCAAGCCTTACGTGGTGAGCATGCTGGCGGTGATTGAGGCTGGAGATTCCGATATTCTTGAACTCGGTAGGGGGAGCAAATAATGGAGGTTCTGAAGCTCTCCGCCAGGGAGATCAGCTACATCGCCCTTTTTGAGAGCATGACTGGTGCAGTGGTAAAGGACTGTGTGGTTGATGAGAACGATAGCAGGGTGACCTTCATAGTGAGGAAGGGCGATATGGGCATAGCAATAGGCAGAAGAGGTGTGAATGTGCAGAGAGTGGCAAAGGCTATAGGCAAGAAGGTGGAGGTGATTGAGCACAGCTCAGACCCCGCTGAGTTCGTGGTAAATGTGCTTCGCCCCGTGAAGGTGGAGAGCGTGGAGGTTGATGCTGAGAAAAAGCAGATAAGGGTAAGGCTAAACATGCATGAGAGGGAGAGGCTGAAGAGGAAGATGCTGGAGAGGGTGAGGGAGATAGTCAGAAGACACCATGATATGGATGTTGTGATTACGTGAGGTGATGCAGGTGGCGAAGAAGCCCACTGGTGAGTTCACTGCAAGAAAACTCAGGCTCAGAAGGAAGGAGTTCAGGTGGAGTGATCCGAAGTACAAGCGCAGGGTGCTCAGGCTCAAGGAGAAGTCCAACCCGCTTGGCTCTGCACCCATGGCGAGGGGTATTGTCATAGAGAAGGTGGGTATTGAGGCTAAGCAGCCGAACTCTGCTATAAGAAAGTGTGTCAAGGTGCAGCTTATAAAGAGCGGACGCCAGGTTACAGCTTTTGCGCCTGGCAACGGTGCGATAAACTTCATTGATGAGCACGATGAGGTGCTTATTGAGGGTATAGGCGGCAGACAGGGCGGAAGCATGGGCGACATCCCGGGGGTGCGTTTCAAGGTTATAGCCGTCAACGGCGTGCCGCTCAGGGAGCTGGTGCGAGGACGCAGGGAGAAGCCCATAAGGTGATGAGGAGATGTTCAAGGTGTTCGGCATCTGGGATACCACGGAGGTTGAGGTTCGCGATCCCAGCCTGAAGGCGTACATCAACCTGCGCCCGGTGCTGGTGCCCCACACCATGGGCAGGCACTTCCGGCAGTTCGGCAAGGCTGAGGTGCCGATTGTTGAGAGGCTGATAAACAAGATGATGGTGACGGGGCACGAGGGCAAGAAGCACAAGCGTACCTCGGGCAGGAACACCGGCAAGAAGATACTCGCCTCGGATATCGTGAAGGAGGCGCTGATGATAGTGGAGAAGCGCACCAAGAAGAACCCGATTCAGGTGCTGGTGGATGCGCTGATAAACGCGGGTCCCAGGGAGGAGACCACCAGACTGAAGTACGGCGGCATAGCCTACCACCAGAGCGTGGATGTGGCACCGCAGCGCAGGCTTGACCTGGCGCTGCGCTTCATAGCCATAGGTGCAGCACGCCAGGCTTTCAAGTCCAAGAAGAGCATTGCCCAGGCGCTTGCTGACGAAATCATAGCGGCTGCCAACTACGACATGAAGTGCTACTCCATATCCAAGAAGGAGGAGATTGAGCGCATAGCAAAGGCTGCGAGGTAGGGGCATGGCGAAGCGAGACGAGCTTGTACGGCAGATTCAGGAGCTGATGCACAAGCCCGAGAATATACGCAACATGGGTATTGTTGCCCACATAGACCACGGCAAGACCACGCTCAGCGATAACCTTCTCGCTGGAGCTGGCATGATGAGCTATGAGCTTGCGGGCAAGCAGCTGGTGCTGGACAGCGATGAGCTTGAGCAGCAGCGCGGCATAACCATAGATGCAGCCAACGTGAGCATGGTGCACGAGTACAGGGGCGAGAGGTACCTGATAAACATGATAGACACTCCCGGGCATGTGGACTTCGGTGGCAATGTTACAAGGGCGATGCGTGCGGTGGATGGTGTGATTGTGGTGGTGTGTGCGGTTGAGGGTGTGATGCCGCAGACGGAGACGGTGCTCAGGCAGGCGCTGAAGGAGCGTGTCAAGCCCGTGCTCTTCATAAACAAGGTGGACAGGCTGATAAACGAGCTTCGCCTTACCCCGGAGGAGATGCAGCGCCGCTTCATAGAGATAATCTCGGAGTTCAACAAGATTGTGAGGGGTATGGCACCTGAGGAGTTCAGGGAAGCCTGGCAGGTGAATGTGGAGAAGGGGAGCGTTGCCTTTGGCTCAGCCTACCACAACTGGGCTATAAATGTGCCGCTGATGAAGGCTACGGGCATAACCTTCAAGGATGTTATTGAGTACAACCAGAAGGGCGAGCAGAAGGTGCTTGCTTCAAAGGCTAAGGTTCATGAGGTTCTGCTGGACATGGTGGTCAGGCACCTTCCGTCTCCTCTGGAGGCGCAGAAGTACAGGATTCCGAAAATCTGGCCGGGGGACCTGGAGAGTGAGGATGCGAAGGCTATGCTCTCCTGCGACCCGAAGGGCAAGCTGGCGCTCATGATTACCGACATCAGGGTGGACCCGCAGGCTGGCGAGGTTGCCACGGGCAGGCTGTTCTCGGGTACGCTGAGGCGCAGCCAGGAGGTGTACCTGTGCAACGCCAAGACCAGGACCAGAACCCAGCAGGTGGGCGTGTACCTGGGTCCTGAGAGGCTCCCGACGGAGGAGGTTACGGCTGGCAACATAATCATGGTCACGGGCATGAAGAACGTGCAGGCGGGGGAGACGGTAACCTCAGTTGAGGACCCCATTGAGCCCTTTGAGGAGCTCAGGCACTACTCCGAGCCCGTGGTGACGGTGGCGGTTGAAGCTAAGAATACCAGAGACCTGCCCAAGCTGATAGAGGTGCTGAATGTCATGGCGAGGGAGGATCCGACGCTGAGGGTGGAGATAAATGAGGAGACGGGCGAGCATCTGCTCTCGGGTATGGGCGAGCTGCACTTAGAGGTGGTGACCCACAGAATCAGGGAGAAGGGTGTGGATATTGAGGTTTCACCGCCGATTGTGGTGTACCGCGAGAGTGTTGCGAAGACCAGCAAGCCTGTTGAGGGCAAGTCGCCCAACAAGCACAACCGCTTCTACTTTGTGGTTGAGCCCCTGGAGAAGGAGGTGCTTCAGGCACTCAACGAGGGCGAGCTGAATCCGCAGAGGTACAAGGGCAAGGAGCTTGGGAGGGCGATGGAAAAGGCAGGGATGAAGAAGGAGGATGCCAGAGGAGTGGTCACGGTCTACCAGAACAACGTGCTCACCGACGTAACCAAGGGTATCCAGTACCTGAATGAGACCATGCCCCTCATCCTTGAGGGCTTCCAGGAGGCTATGAACGAGGGTCCCCTCGCCAAGGAGCAGGTGCTGGGTGTGAAGGTCAAGCTGGTGGATGTGAAGCTGCACGAGGATGCGGTGCACCGCGGTCCGGCTCAGGTCATACCGGCGGTGCGTGAGGCGATACGCCAGGCGATGCTTCAGGCTGAGGCGCACCTGCTTGAGCCCAAGCTCAAGGTGTTCATCCAGGTGCCCCAGGACTACATGGGCTCGGTGACCCAGGAGATACAGCGCAGAAGGGGCAGCATACTCAACATGCGCCAGGATGGGGAGCTGATAGTGATTGAAGCCAAGTGCCCGGTGAGCGAGATGTTCGGCTTTGCAGGCGACATAAGGAGCGCTACCGAGGGCAGAGCGCTGTGGAGCACGGAGTTTGCTGGATTTGAGCGGCTTCCGGGTGAGCTGCAGGAGGCTGTGATAAAGAAAATCCGGGAGAGAAAAGGTTTAAATTAGGGTAACGTGATAATACAGGAGCACAAAGGAGGTTAGGAAAGATGGCGGAGAAACCACATCTGAACCTGGTGTTTATAGGACATGTGGACCATGGAAAGTCCACTACAGTGGGTAGGCTGCTGTTTGAGATGGGTGCCATTGGAGAGCACATAATCAGGCAGTACCGCGAGGAACGCAGAAGATAGGCAAGGCTACCTTTGAGTTCGCGTGGGTCATGGACAGACTGAAGGAGGAGCGCGAGAGAGGCTTGACGATAGACATCTCTCATCAGAAGATGGAGACAGACAAGTACTACTTCACCATCATTGACGCCCCGGGACACAGGGACTTCATCAAGAACATGATTACCGGCGCCAGCCAGGCGGATGCAGCGGTGCTCGTGGTGGACGTCGCCCAGAAGGACGAGAAGGCTGATGCCCCAGACGAAGGAGCACGTGTTCCTGGCGAGAACCCTGGGTATCGGGCAGTTCATCGTGGCGATAAACAAGATGGATGCAGTGGACTGGAGCAAGGAGAAGTTTGAGGAGATAAAGGCGCAGCTTGAGAAGCTGTTCAAGATTGTCGGCTACAAGCCAGAGCAGATAACGTATGTGCCGATTTCAGCGCTGCAGGGCGAGAACAT
>JAADFH010000138.1 GCA_013152995.1 Methanobacteriota archaeon | reverse complement strand
GCTGGGTGCTCAGACGCACCAGGCAGCACCTTGAGAGGGGGGTGAGGGAGCTTGTGGTTTACTGGCATCCGCATGAGATTCTCAGCAGAGAGCGCCAGCTTTCGGAGTACATAGGGCACCTGCTGGAGATGGGGATGAAGCCCAGGAGGCTCGGGGATGCTGCGGATATTCTCGCTTGAGGATGTGGACAGGCGGCACTGGAGGAGGGTGCTTGAGCGCTCGGAGCATGCGACGGTGTTTCACACGCTGGAGTGGCTTGAGCTTCAGAAACGGTTTTTCAGGCTGAAGGAGGTGCTTGTATGCAGCGATGACTGCGTTTTCCCGGTTTTTGTCAAGAGGAAGGGTGTGTTCACAATATACGGCAGCCCTGTGCCGGAGACGGGTGCGATATACGGCGGACCCGTGTGCACTGGCAGCGGTGTGCGGGAGGTTCTGGAGTATTTCGGGCGTGTTTCACCCTTTTCGGCGCTGTTCATTAAAACTCCCTGCGGGTTTGATGAGAGCGTGTTTGAGGGCTGGGAGGTTGAGAGGGTTGGCAACTACGTGGTGGAGCTGGACAGGGACAGCGAGGTGATGTGGGGCAGGATGAACAAAAAGGCGAGGAATGCGGTGAGGAAGGCTGAGAGGAGCGGAGTGCGTGTGGAGATGTGCGGCGGGGAGGGGGTGGAGGAGTACTATAAGCTTGTGCTGCAGGTGGCTGAGAGGAAGCGCCTGCTTCCGCTGCCGCAGGAGTTCATGAGGCAGGTGGTTGACTCTGGGCTCGGGAGGCTGATGCTGGCTTTTATGGATGGCAGGGCTGTGGCGGGGGGTATATTCCTGTGCTTCAGGGATACGGTAACCTACTGGGATGGTGCCTCCGACACCGCTTTCAGGTCATACCAGCCGTCCAGCCTGGTGCAGTGGGAGCTCATGAAGTGGGCAGCCGAGCAGGGGTTCAGGTGGTATGATATGGGTGGGGCGGGGATAGGAAGTATTGCGAGGTTCAAGAGGCGCTGGGGTGGCAGGTATGTGGAGTTTCTGAGGGTTTACAGAGAAGGCGTGGTTGCGCGTGCGGTTAGGAGGGCTTATGCGAGGCTGAGGTGCTACCCGTGGGTGAGCAGGATATTCAGGTCTTAGTGCTGGGCTCAAAGGAGTACCCCTTTGGCAGCGGGGATGATCCCCTGAGGTCGGGGGGGATGGAGGTGTATGCACAGCACCTGATTGAGCACCTGCGCGGGCATGTGAGGCTGCTGGTGGTTACCAGGCGCTTCACTGGCTTGGCTGCAAGGGAGGTTGTGGGGGGTGTGGAGGTGCACCGCGTGCCCTGGCTGAGGGGGTTTTACCTGCGAAATCCCAGCTTCAATCTTGCGGCTTTTTTCAGAGCGCTGAGGCTGAGGTGGGATGTTCTGCTAACCCTGGGGGCGGTGGCGTCTCTTGCGGGGGTGCTGCTCTCAAGGCTCAGGCGCAAGCCAGTGGTGGCTTGCCCCTCGGGGATTGCATGCACGCAGCCCCAGTATCCTGCGCCAGTGAGGCGGGTGCTGCGCTGGATTGAGCGGTGCGCCTATGCCAGAGCGGATGCGGTGGTGTTCCTGTCGGAGCAGGAGCGGGAGAGTTTCAGGGAGAAGCTCGGGTTTCTTCCGGGCAGGTGGTATGTTGTTCCACCCGGGGTGAGGGTGCCGGAGGTGGGGGAGGAGCAGGTGGCTAAGCTGAGGGAGGAGCTCGGGGTCAGGGGGGTGATGGTGTGCTTTGCGGGCAGGCTGGTGGGTGTGAAGGGGGTGGATGTGCTTATCAGAGCGGTGAGCATGTGCAGGAGTGAGCTCACGCTGGTGGTGGCGGGGGATGGTCCTGAGAGAGAGAGACTGGAGCTTCTCGCAGAGGAGCTCGGAGTCTCGGAGAGGGTGAGGTTTCTGGGGTGGGTGAGCGGTGCAGAGGTGCTGCTTTCAGCCTGCGATGTGTTTGTGCTGCCGTCGTATTCTGAGGGCCTGCCAATGGCGCTGGTTGAGGCTATGGCGGCTGGAAGGGCATGTGTGGTTACGGATATTGGTCTGCCGGTGGTTCATGGGGTTACGGGGCTGGTGGTTAGAGCGGGGGATGCGGGAGCGCTTGCGGAGGCGCTGGATGCGCTTGCGGAGGATGAGGGGCTCAGAAGGAGGCTGGGGGAGGAGGCGAGGGAGTGGGTGCGCAGAGAGCTTCGTGGGAGCGGGCGGCTGAGAGGTATGTGCGGATTTTCAGGGAGGTGTGTCAGGGGGGAGATTCTTCATAGAGCTGCCTGCGTCTGGCTTCAAGCATGGTTTCTTCGGTTTTCTCAAACTGCGCAGCGCTGAGGATTTGCTTGCCGAGTGTTTCTGAGGCTGCAAACAGCTCCGCAAGCTTCTGGCGCCATTCAAGGTCTCTGAGGAGGTGGTGGTCAAGTATGAGGGTTCTCAGCTCTTCAAGTTCTAAGAGCTTTCTGAGGTTCTCAAGGGAGTGCTCAAAGCTGGCTCTGGAGTATCTGTAGCCGAGCATGTAGCTCATGGGTCCGTCTATGTAGGCTATGCTGGGGCGCTGGCTGAGCATGAATTCTGCCTGCTCGGGCACGCTGGGTCCTTCAACGTCGCTGCTGAAGAGGAAGCACTCGTCTCCCCGCCTGACTGCAAGCTGGGTGACGTAGCCGAGCCTCGGGTTTGTGCCGTGGTAGACTGGCGGGGAGAAGGTGAGCTGTGTGCTGCCGAAGGTGAACTTTTTGCCGTCGGAGTACTCAAGCTTCTCAGGGAGCTCGCCGAGACGCTCAAGGAAGTGTTTTGCACGCTCTTTCTGGCTCCTGTTTATGCTGCTGGTGGGGTGCTTTATGAGCGCAATCTTGCCTTCGTATATCTCGGGCTCTTCGGGAGAGTGGTGGTCGTAGTGGTAGTGGGTTACCACGAGCACGTGGCTGCGCTCCGCCAGCTTCTTTATCCTGCGCCAGTCCTGCTCCATCTTCTGCAGCTCCAGAGGGTGCGGTGGCAGGCCGTAACGCTTCGGCGCAAGTGCCACTCCTGGATCTATGAGCAGCCTGATGTCGGGGGTTTCTATGTAGGTTGCCATGCTGCGGGTGCCCATTGAGTCTGCTGCAATTAGCTCAATGCGCATGCTACCACCTTACATATTACTTTTTTGTCGTTCCCTGTGGGAAGGTTTTACAGGGCCCGTAGCTTAGCGGTAGAGCGCCCGGCTCATAACCGGGCGGTCGTGGGTTCGAATCCCTCCGGGCCCAT
>JAADFH010000137.1:2262-3249 GCA_013152995.1 Methanobacteriota archaeon | reverse complement strand
ACTTTTTGAAGGTGCAGGGCGTGAGGGGTGAGTTTCTAAGACTGATGCAGGAAGAAAAGGCACAGGGTTCTATAGAGTACATTCTGCTTGCTGGCGCAATAATAGTGGGTCTGATAATAATAATACCCTTCTACAGGAGCGCCACCAGAGGGGCTTCAGTAACGCTGAACACAAGTGTTGAAACCACGCAGGCGAAAGTAAATGAAAGCCTGGCAGACGAACTTACCAAGCTGTAAACCCGTAGCTCAGGCTGCTGGTACATCTGCACCCACAAAACATAAAGGTATGGGGTGCCAATATCTCCCGCATGGGCGTTCTGGAGTTTCTGGTAGAGCACTTCATTCAGCCCCTGCGCACAGGTGAAGGTTACAATCTTGTAAACACCCTCACCTACGGCATACTTCTGCTGCTCTTCGCCTTTCTCGTGCTCAGATGGCTGCGGAGCTCTGGAGTGAGGCTGAGCACCGAGCTCCTCTTTGCGCTGACCCCCTTCACCATCTTAGCTGGAGTGCTGAGGGCGCTGGAAGAGTTTGCGAGAGTTACAGGTGCAGGGGTGCTGCCCCACAGCTACCTCTTCCTCACCCCCGGCATATACTTCCTCACCGCCGCCCTTGCGCTCCTGAGCATGAGCATCGCGAGGAGGCTGAGCCAGAACTGGGAGGCGGCTATGCTGAGGCTGGGCATGCTCATGCTCCTGCCCGTGCTTGCCATCTACCTGCACGACCTCTACTTAGTCAGCACGGGCACTGTGCTCAGCTCTGGCGAAGCTGTGAGCCTCAACCCCTGGGCAATGCTGCGCATCCTGCTGCTCTCCGTGCTCTTCGCCGGTGCTGCAGGAGCGCTGCTCCACCTGCTCAGGCTGAGCTCACGTGAGAACCTGCTCATACTCTACGGCGCCGCCCTTGACTCCGCCTCGGTTTACGTAGCCTTCTCCATGCTCGGCTACTCCGTGGAGCAGCCCCTCACCCATGCCATGCTGGGCATGCA
>JAADFH010000137.1:0-2197 GCA_013152995.1 Methanobacteriota archaeon | reverse complement strand
GACGACACCCGCTGGCTGGTAAAGCTACTCCTGCTGGTGCTCAGCCTCCCCATGGGAGTGCACAACTCGCTTCAGATCCTCCTGGGAGTTTAGCCAGGAGCGCACCTCCCTGTGCAGAGCCAGGAAGCGGCTGATGGAAGGATGCTCCTCCCCGAGCTCGGACCTGAACCTCTCAAGGCTGCGCTCAAAGTTAACCCGCTTAGTGCCCATTATCAGGTTGTCGGCATAGGCAACCAGCTTCTCCTCCCTGGTCTCGGGCAGGAAGTCCCGTGGAGGCAGCCCCAGCGCGGGCGCCTCATCAGCAGCTATACCAGCCCCCACGTGCCTCTCCGCTATCCTGGCAATCCTCTCATCCACCCCCAGCCTGCGCAGAAGCTTCGCTCCCTCATAGCCATGAGCTGGAGAGTGGGTTACACTCCTGCCTATATCATGCAGCAGCGCGCCAGCCAGCGCGAGCTCCAGATTCAGCCCTGAGATACGCTGCCCCAGCTCCTCTACCAGCTCTGCCACCGCTAAGCAGTGCTCCTCCACCCTGCGTGGAACGTACCTGCGCAGAAGCTCCAGCGCCTCAGCAGTGCGCATCTGCTGCCACGCTCAGCTCTCTCTCAAGCCTCTGAATCTCCCTCTGCAGCCTCTGCACCCTCTCCTCAGCATCCACGTGCTCAAGGGCAGAGCCGCACTCGGGGCACCTGAACTCCAGCTCCGCAGCCTCCTCAAAGGGCACGTAGCGCTCATCCTTTGAGCAGGCGAAAAACACCCTCCCCTGGATTGCATCAAGCTCCCTTGACAGTGCCTCCAGCATGCGCTGCTTCCTCTGCCTTATCAGCTCGTAAACACGCTCCAGCTCAAGCTTCCAGGTGTAGGTGTACCAGCCTATCTCCGCATCCCTGGTTCTCACGTAGCTGGCAAGGCGGTAGTCGTACAGCTTGTAAAGCACCCTGCGCACCGTGTTTATCTTCATCCCCGTCTCCTCTGCAAGCTCCTCGTCGGTAGCCTCCCTGCCCAGCAGAGCATACACTACGTCCAGCCCTTCTTCATCCACCAGCTCGGTCAGGAACCTTCTCGCCTCTGGGTCACCGAGTATGCTCTTGCCGTTGTTCACTCCCACTGCCTCCGTATAATTATTAAGAAGGTTCCCGGGTTATAAATTTTTTGCAAGAAAAATTGAATGGCGATGGTAATGAAATTTAATGCACTTCCATCAGTATTTCCTGCGTATCAGGAACTCTGAAACAGTCTCAATCATCTTAATGGTTTCATTTCTTATTTCAGTTGATTTAAGTGCCTCAAGTGCGGATTCAAAGTATTCACTTGCTTTATTCATTGAGAAATCCTTTGCATGCGTCTTTTCAAGAATTTCAAGCACATCTTTAACATCTTCTTCCGATAACCTGTCTTTCGCATATATCTTTTCAAGCCTGTTTCTGTCTGACCTGTCAGCATTCTCAAAGGCATATATCACTGGCAGTATCTTCTTTTTCTTACGTATGTCGCTTGCAACAGGTTTTCCGGTTTTTTCGCCCCATATTCCAATTATGTCATCCACTATCTGGAACGCTATGCCTATTCTGCGTCCGAACTTTCTGAAGTTCTCTATGAGCCTCTCATCCCTGGTGGCGAGGAGCGCACCCACGTGGGTGCTGGCTTCTATCAGTGCGGCAGTCTTCCTGGACACCATGTCCAGGTAGCTGTCTATGCCTATGTCCAGCCTCTCCTCAAAGCTCATATCCAGGTACTGCCCCTCGCACAGCTCCATTACCGTGCGATTGAGCACCTGGAGCACATCCACCACCCTCTCATCGGTGACGTTGTACTCCCTGAGCCTGAGCGCCGCAAGATTCGCAAGCACGTGCATGCCATCCCCGGCATTTATTGCGTGAGCCTTGCCGAAGAGCTTCCACACCGTTGGACGACCGCGCCGCTCCTCGTCCATGTCCTCTATGTCGTCGTGTATGAGCGAGAAGTTGTGAATCAGCTCTATCGCCGCCGCTGCGGGAAGCGCCTTGGTGTAGACGCCTGAGATTGCCCTGTAGGTGAGCAGGCACAGAGTCGGGCGCACCCTCTTGCCGGGATACTGCTGGCAGGGCTTCAGGTTCTGGTCAAGCCAGCCGAGGTGGTACATCATCATCTCGTACAGCCGCCGGGGATGCCCGCGCTCCTCAAACAGCCTTCTGAGCTCCTGCTCCACCATCCCGGC
>JAADFH010000136.1 GCA_013152995.1 Methanobacteriota archaeon | reverse complement strand
TGTTCAGGGAGCACGAGGAGGTGAGGGGGCTGCTGCGGGAGCTGCACAGGGTTGAGAGGGATGAGGGGCTGCAGAGGAGGCTCAGGGAGGCACTCGCAGGGGCAATGGCGCAGGGGAGGAGCGCCGCTGGAGATGTGGTGGTGCGTGAGGGGGAGGTGGTGTTTCCGGATGTGAGGACGTACATCCAGGGCTCGGGGAGAGCCTCCAGGATGCTCGCAGGCGGAATCACCAAGGGTGCCTCCTTCCTGCTTGAGGGCGATGAGGCGCTGCTGGAGGCGTTTGTGAGGAGGGCGGGCTACCAGGATATAAGCTTCAGGAGGCTGGAGGAGGCAGACTTCGGCAGGCTGGCTGCGGAGATTGATGAGAGCAGGCGGAGGTGCGGCGCTGGCAGGGGTGTGGAGGTGGAGCTCAAGCCCGAGCTGCTGATAGTGGAGAGCCCCACAAAGGCGAGGCTGATATCCAGGTTCTTCGGTAGACCCAGCCTGAGGGTGGTCAGGGCTGGCGGCGGCAGCCTGGTAGCCTATGAGGTTCTGACACCGCACAGGGTGCTGCTGGTTACCGCATGCCTGGGGCATATCACCGACCTGGTGGTTGAGAGGGGCTTCCACGGGGTGGAGGTTGAGCAGGGGTTTGTGCCGGTTTACTCCAGCATAAGGCGCTGCAGGAGCTGCGGCTACCAGTTCTCCTGGAGCTCCGAGGGCTGTCCGAGGTGCGGAGGAGAAGAGCTGGACGACGCCTCGGAGAGGGTTGAGGCGCTCAGGCAGCTCGCCAGAGAGACGGGAAGGGTTGTAATAGGCACTGACCCTGATGCGGAGGGGGAGAAGATAGCCTGGGACCTGGGGAACCTGCTTGCGGGATGCGCGGAGGTGAGCAGGGCGGAGTTTCATGAGGTTACCAGGAGGGCTGTTGAGGCTGCGCTGCAGAGCCCCAGGAGGCTGGATGAGAGGCTGGTGTGCGCGCAGATGGTGCGCAGGATTGAGGACAGGTGGATAGGCTTCTGCCTGAGCCAGAAGCTGTGGGAGGTGTTCGGAAGGCGGAATCTCTCAGCTGGCAGAGCCCAGACGCCGCTGCTGGGCTGGATTATCCAGCGGGCGGAGCGCAGCAGGGAGAGGGTGACGGTGGCTCTGGTGCGGGAGCTGGGGCTCAGGCTGCAGGGGGTGGAGAGGGAGGAGGTGGAGCTGGAGGTGGAGCTTCTGGAGCAGGTGAGCGAGGAGCGCACGCCGCTGCCGCCTTACACAACAGACACGCTGCTGAGGGACGCTAACAACCTGCTCAGGCTGAATGCCGGGGAGGCTATGAGGCTGGCTCAGGAGCTGTTTGAGAGCGGGCTCATAACCTACCACAGAACAGACTCCACCAGGGTGAGCGACGTCGGAATGAGGGTGGCAAGGGAGTTTCTGGGGGAGGACTTCGCAGGGAGGAGCTGGCAGGCTGAGGGTGATGAGTGCATACGCCCCACCAGGGCGGTGCCCGCGGAGACGCTGCAGAGGCTGATTGAGGAGGGGGTGGTGTACGCCGAGGCTTCCAGCAGGAGGCACATGAGGCTCTATGAGCTGATTTTCAGGCGCTTCATGGCGAGCATGTGCAGACCTTTCATGGTTAGGGTGGCGAGGTACAGGGTGAGCTGGGATGGGGGCGAGCAGGAGGAGGAGAGGGTGCTGGAGGCGAGCGGCAGGGCGCATGAGCTTTTCCCCTGGGCTGCTCCGGTGAGGCAGCCGCTGCCCACGGGAAGGGTTAAGGTGAGGGCAGAGCTGAGGAGGGTGCCCAAGGAGCTGCCCCTCACCCAGGCGGAGGCTGTGCAGCTGATGAAGGAGAGGGGTATTGGCAGACCCTCCACCTACGCTGTGCTGCTTGAGCGGCTGTTTATGCGCGGGTACGTGGTTGAGAGGTACGGCAGGCTGCTGCCCACAAAGCTCGGGAGGCAGGTGTACGAGTACCTCTCCTCGCACTACGGCGGGCTGATTTCGGAGGAGAGGACGAGGCTGCTCATGAGGGTGATGGATGAGGTGGAGAGCGGAAGGGCGGAGTATGAGAGGGTGATGGAGGAGATGTACAGGGAGATTGAAGGGTGGGGTTTCGGTGACCAGAAGGGATGAGATTGCACGGGAGCTGGAGCTGAGGGAGAGGAGCATAAGGGAGCTTGCCGTGCTTTTTGGGTGCAGCGAGAGGGAGGTGATGCAGGACCTGAGGCATGTGATGAGGAGCGTGCGTGCACGCGGCAGGAGGATGTACGTGCTGCCGGCGGTGTGCTTGAGGTGTGGCACTGAAATCAGGAGCAGCAGAATAAGGAATGTCAGGAAGTGCCCGAAGTGCAGGTCCACGCATGTTGAGCCTCCGAGGTTCTGCATACGCTGATGCCCGAGGCTAAGTGAGGGGGCAAGAGGTGCTCAGAATGATTTTAATGCCAGCCCCACGGGTGGGATGCAGACGACAGGGCTCGCTCTGCTGAGGAAGTACTCACATCCACCTCTCTATGGTTGGGAACAACTACCCCCTTCTTACCTTCATGTGTGTTTCACAAGGATTACGTGGCTGCCCTTTTGTCTGGCGGTGTCCAGCCCACCTTCTTGAGAATTTTTATAACCTCACGTCTCAACAGCACCGGCAGCCTTGTCATTCACTTTTACCTCAAACCTAGCTATTATTGTTGCCTCAGAGCTTACACCTTCGGGGATGCCCATCTCTTCAATGTAAAGCTCCACTGCTTCTTTTAAGTTGGATAGAGCCTCTTCAACCGTATAGCCCTGACTGACCACATCCAGCTCCGACAGAGAGCAACGTACTGCTTCTCCCCTTTTTTATAATGGCTGTAAAATTCATGGCTGACATCTGTTAGATTCCCTGCCTTTTTAACATTTATAAACCGGACTGATTTAAGTCATGGCGCTATGCCGGGCTAACAACGTGCTGCATTGCGTGCATGGTCTGACGCTTCTTCTGCTCCGCGCTCCTGCAGAACGCAGAAAACCTGCTTTGAGCACCGCAGGCGTTGGTGTTACATTCCAGATTGAGTTGGTGGTACCTGGGATAATACAAAAAGTTTGAAAGGCGTTAATAGGATTATATAAAAATACTATTAATATCAATATCAGTGATATTTATGCTCAATGAAGCTGATACTCGAGCAAAGTTTGTAGATCCAAAACTTTCTAAAGTTGGTTAGACTAAAGGTATGCTGATGTCCACTAATAAAAAATTGGATAGATTAGTTGAAATAATTAGAAAGATTAGTTTGTTATTCTTAATTGTCTTACTAATTGATGTAGGTTCAACTATCCCATACTACTACCTTTATGCAAAGAAACATGGACCTGATAAAATTTCAGAAACTGCAAACAAAATAGTGGAGGGAATAAATGATGACGAGCAGAAAGTTAGAGCATTGATGAAATGGGTAAATTCAAACATGGAGAGTTCTTATTTAGCGATTTTTATTTCAAAATATCCATTTATTAATATATTTAGACCTGACGATCCAAACTGGACTATATTTACTATGTATGGCGGGTGTGAGGAATATGCAGATCTTTTTGTAGCTCTCGCAAATTCCATTAATATCTCCGCCAGAACAGTTCACAATTCCGGGGAAGACCACGTATGGGCAGAAGTTTATATTGATGGAAAGTGGATGCACGCTGACCCTTCTATTGCACCAAACGGGCTTTTAAATGACCCGGGAATTTATGAAAGAAAAAGAGAAAATGGGGGCTGGGGTAAGAACATAT
>JAADFH010000135.1 GCA_013152995.1 Methanobacteriota archaeon | reverse complement strand
GGCAAGTTCAATGTCTACAATACCGCAAGGGACGTGTACTGAAGGAGCAGCCAGATGCCCAGGAACAGGGCGGTGAGCAGGCATGCGGCGAACACCCTGCGGTAGACCTGCAGGAGGCTGGCGTCTAAGTAGCGCACGCTGGCGGTGAGGCAGAGGTGCACGGGTGATAGCTGCACCCCGAGGTAGCCGGAGGCGAAGAGCACCAGCAGCGCCTGCCGGCTATCCTCCACCAGGCTGATGAAGAGGGGCACGGCTATGCCAGCGGGCGCCATCTCTATGCCCGCCAGGAGGCCCACGGTGAAGCTGACCAGCGCTGCACCCACCAGGGGCTCGCCGGAGACCTGAAGCGCTGCGGCGAGCCTCTCACCGGCTCCGCTCACCCTCACCACGTCCCTGAGCAGCAGCACCAGAATCACCAGCAGGAAAAGCTCTGCATCCAGCGCACCTCTTGCAGCCTTTTTTACTCTCTCTGCTCCAGCGCCTGTGAGCAGCGCAATCCCCAGAGCTGAGAGCAGAATGACCGCGTACAGAGGGATGTTCAGCACCACTCCAAGGCTGAGGGGCAGCAGGATGAGCCAGAGCGAGGGTGTGCGAAGCACGCCAGAGATGCATCTTGCTGGACTGAGCCTGAGATGCCGCCAGCTCAGCAGGAGCCCTGCCGCAAGAGCGGAGAGTGCCAGGGGGAGGTTAACGGCTATAAGCTCAGAGGCTGTGAGGTGGGTGACGCCCATGGTGAGTATGAAGGCAGGGTAGAGGGGCCAGACTGGTATCAGGAGGTGCCTGAACCAGTAGTTGGTGAAGGCTGTGGTGCTGCTCTCCGGTGTGCTGAGCTTCCTGAGCAGCATCGCAGAGACCAGCGCACCCCCGGGCATGGGTATCATTCCAAGCAGCAGGGGCAGCATGAGCAGGGCGCAGCCGCCGCCCAGGCGCTTCCCGAGCTCCTCGGTGACACCGCCGGCGTCCATGATTCTCGCCAGCACCATGCCGGAGAAGATGGTCAGGAGCAGAGCAAGGGTGTGCCAGCTCAGCACGGTGGCTGCGGTGAGGTTTAAGAGCTCGGCTAAGGACAGGCTGAGCAGACCGAGCACCAGCACCGCAAACCCTATGCCCACCAGCAGCGGAAGCATGATTCCTGCACCGCATCCCTAACCTCGCAATCGCTTTCTATATCAGTGCTACACGTTACTGTGGGGTGAGTGGGTAAGGTGGAAGAGAGGTGTGGTATGTCAGAGCCTGAGAAGATAGAGGGGTTTCAGCTTGTGACTGTGGTGGGGGTGTTCATGTCCCCCCTGCCCGAAGGGGCTACGCCGGTGGTTTTCTTAGAGAACGACAGGGAGGAGGTCCTGCCCATATACATCGGCGCCGCAGAGGCTTTCTCAATTCAGACGGCGCTTGAAAAGGTGCCATACCCGAGACCGCTGACCCACGACCTGATTGTGAACATACTGGAGGGACTGAACTACAAGATTGAGAGGGTGCTCATAGACGACCTCAACGAGGGGGTGTTTTTTGCCAGGCTGATTCTCAGCTCGGACGGCAACGAGTTTGAGTTTGATGCCAGACCCAGCGACAGCATAGCCATAGCGGTGCGCACCAACACCCCGGTGTACGTCTCGGACAAGGTGATGGAGACCGCATCGGTGTCAAAAAGCGAGTACAAGATAGTCTTTGAGGGCGAGGAGGACAAGGAGTAGCGATACAGCCCCACCATTGAAAGCGAGCACAGCCCCAGGGGTTTGCAGCTTTTCTTTCAGCAGATTATTTCCTGCTCCTGCGCATCTGGCTGAGGGCAAGTAATCCCCCGTGCCTCACCGTTCATAACGGGCTCTCTCAGCCCTTCTCCAGACACTCCTCAAGCATCTCACGCAGCATTTCAATCTCAGCCGGGAGGCTGGCGAGGAACTCCTCAGCCCTGCTCTCGGTCACCGCACCCTGGGGTGAGGGTTTTATTATCCCCTCCCGCTCAAGTATGCGCAGCGAGTAGCGCACCCTGTGCTGGGGGATTCCACTCAGCTCTGAAAGCTTTATTATCCCCACGGGCTCATGCTGCTTCACAAGCCTGAGCACCCTCACATGCCTGCACAGCAGCTCAATCTCCCGCCTGACGTTATCCAGCATGCCGCTCGTAAAAATATTTAACCCCCATCAAATATATCCTTAGCGGTTGGGATGATAGCTGTAGTTTACGGCGGGTGCTCTGCAGAGGGAAGTGCCGAAGCTCCACCATCAAAGAGCTACACCCACAGAGCCTTTGTTGCTGCGGGACTTGCGCAGGGGCGCTCGGTGCTCAGGTGCTGGCTCCGCGCCGGGGACACGCTGGCAACTTTGGAGGGGATGCGCAGCTTCGGCGCTGAGATTTCTGAGGCTGAGCCTGCGGTGGTGGTTGGCGTAGGCGGGAAGCCGCGCACCCCCGCTGGAGCCATAGACTGCCGCAACTCGGGCACGACCCTCAGGCTGCTCACAGGTGTGGCGGCGCTTGACGGCGAGGTGATGCTCACGGGTGATGAGTCGCTGCAGAGGCGCCCGGTTGAGCCCCTGCTTGAGGCACTGCGTTCTCTGGGTGTTGAGGCTGAGTCTTTGCGGCGCAACGGATGTCCTCCTGTGGCTGTGCACGGCGGCGGGCTGCGCGGGGGCAGGGTGGAGCTGCCGGGGAACATAAGCTCCCAGTTCGTCTCATCCCTGCTTATGGCTGCGCCCTGTGCAGAGGAGGAGGTGGAGGTGGTGCTGAGCACGGAGCTCAAGTCAAAGCCCTACGTGGACATGACGCTGCAGCTCATGCGCAGCTTCGGTGCTGAGGTTGAGAGAGAGGGCTACCGCAGGTTCTTGGTGAAGCCGGGCGGGTACAGGGGCACAGAGTACAGGGTTGAGGGGGACTACTCCTCCGCCGCCTTTCTGCTCGCCCTGCCGGTGGTGGCTGGGGGTGAGGTTACGGTGAGGAACCTCAGCCAGAGCTCGCTGCAGGCTGACAGGCGGATACTGGAGATTCTGAGAGCTGCCGGCGCCGAGGTGAGGGTGCAGAGGGGGTGTGTGAGCGTCAGAGGCAGCGGCTCGCCGGAGAGTTTTGAGGCTGAGCTTGGCGATTCTCCAGACCTGCTGCCTGTGGCTACGGCGATTGCCTGCTGCGCCAGCGGCACCACGCTGCTGTACGGGGTGGAGCATGCACGCTACAAGGAGAGCGACAGGATAAGCACCTGCGCCTTAGAGTTCTCAAAGTTTGGCGCGGATATAAGGGAGAGGAGAGATGGGCTCCAGGTTAAGGGTGGAAGGCTCAGGGGTGCGGTGGTGGATTCCCACGGGGACCACCGCCTGGCTATGGCGCTGAGCGTGGCGGCGCTTGCTGCGCAGGGGAAGAGCTGCATCTCTGGTATAGAGTGCGCGGACATCTCCTTCCCCGGATTCTTCATGCAGATGCGGGCGCTGCTGCCCCCTGGCAGGCTGGTGCTCAAATAGTTTTTATATTGTTATCCGCAGGTTCATGGGAGGCTTCAAAGCCTGGAGGCATGGTATGGAAGTGCCGACGTGCGTTTCGTGCGGTGTGTATGTGGAAGCTGGTGGCGGTAATGTTCGCTTCCCCTGCCCTGAGTGCGGGGAGCTGATAGTGAGATGCAGGCGGTGCAGGAAGCTGGGCAGAAGGTACGCCTGTGAGTGTGGATTTTCAGGTCCGTGAGGTGTGTGAATGGCTGAAGTGCTGGTGAAGGTGAAGCTTTTTCCCGAGAGTGCTGAGACTGACCTCTCTGAGCTGGTTGAGAGGCTGGGCAGCATAGGGTTCAGGCTGAATGCCACCAGGGAGGAGCCCATAGCCTTCGGGCTGAAGGCGCTGGTGGCTGAGTTTGTGGTGCAGGATGCGGAGGGTGAGGCTGAGAAGCTTGAGGAGAGGCTGAGGGAGATGAGCGGTGTGGGGGAGCTGGAGGTGATGGAGGTGCACCGCCTGCTTTAAACCCCTGCGGTGGTTGCGGGGTGAGGGTTATAAGCGGTGAAGGCTAAGAGGTAGTGCATGCGCTACGGCTACACCACCGGCGCATGCGCTGCGGCTGCTGCAAAGGCGGCATGCTTAGCTCTAAGGGGCGAGCGCCCTGAGGAGGTGCGCATAACCCTGCCAGCCGGGAAGAGCGTGAGCATGCGTGTGGCTGAGCTGAGGGTCGGGCGTGGCAGAGCGAAGGCGTGCGTGCTCAAGGACGCAGGGGACGACCCCGACATAACCCACGGGGTTGCGGTGTGTGCGGAGGTCAGAGCCGCCGAAGGGGAGGAGGTGGTGATAAGGGGTGGTGAGGGTGTGGGTGTGGTGACAAAGAGGGGGCTGGGTATTCCCGTGGGCGAGAGCGCCATAACCGAGGTGCCCAGGAGGATGATTGTGCAGGCGGTCAGGGAGGTTCTGCAGGGGGGTGCTGAGGTTGTCATCTCAATACCCGGAGGCGAGGAGCTGGCTTCCAGAACCCTGAACCCGAAGCTTGGGATAACTGGCGGGCTTTCGGTGCTTGGTACCACAGGCATTGTGGTGCCCTGGAGCGAGTCCGCTCTGCTGAGGTCGCTTGAGAAGCAGGTGGATGTGGCGCTTGCCTCCGGCTTTAAGGAGCTGGTGCTTGCTCCTGGCAGGCTCGGCGAGAGGTATGCTGTGAGCAGGGGTGTGCCCGAGGATGCGGTTGTGCAGTGTGGCAACTACATCGGATACATGCTTGAGCGCTGCGCCAGAGCGGGGGCTACTGCGGTGCTGGTGTGCGGACATGCGGGCAAGCTGGTGAAGTTAGCATCAGGCATATTCTGCACCCACAGCAGGGTGGCTGACGCCAGGGCTGAGACGCTGGCTGCGCACGCTGCGTGGGCGGGTGCTGACGCTACCCTGCTGCAGGAGCTCAGGCGATGCACAACGGTGGAGGAGGCGGTGGAGCTGCTCAGGCGCAGCAGGGAGGAGGTGCTTTACTCTGTAGCCGAGGCGGCTGCACGCAGGTGCACGGAGCTTGCGGGCATAGGGGTGAGCGTGGTGATGCTGAACAGAAAGCCCGAGGCTGTTGCCTGGGATTCAAGGGCGGGTGAGATGAAGTGGGGAAGGTGCTTGTTGTAGGCGTTGGTGCAGGCAGGGAGTACCTCACTCCCGCTGCGGAGCGTGCGATTGCCTCCGCAAGAGCCTTTGCGGGGGGTAGAGAGGCGCTTGAGCTGGCTCCGCCAGGGATGCCGAGGAAGGTTATTGGCAGGGACTTGGAGGAGGCGCTGGAGTTCATAGAGGAGCACCTGAAGCAGGGGGATGTGGCTGTGCTCACCTCCGGCGATTCCACGCTGTACAGCATTCTGGAGGTGCTCAGAAGGCGCTTCGGGGAGGAGAGGCTGGAGGTGGTGCCGGGGGTGAGCTACGTGCAGCTCTGCTTTGCCAGGCTGAAGCGCTGCTGGAACGGGGTGAGGGTGCTCAGCCTGCACGGCAGGGGTGTGGAGGTGCTGCAGGGGGCTGAGGATGAGGAGCTCGCCCTGCTGTGCGACCCTGCTCACCCGCCCCAGAGGGTAGCCAGGCACCTGCTGGAGCTCTACGGCGAGAGGAGGTGTGCTGTGTGCGAGAACCTGGGGACTGAGGATGAGAGGGTGTTCTCGGGCTGGCTCAGCGAGGTTGCTGAGATGAGATTCAGCGGAAGAAGCGTGATGGTGGTGTGGAGGTGAGGCTTCCAGGGATACCTGACGAGCGGTTTGAGCGCGCTTCCGTGCCCATGACCAAGCGGGAGGTGCGCATGCTTGCGCTGTGCATGCTTGCTCCGGAGAGGGGGCAGGTTGCCTACGACATAGGCGCCGGCACAGGGAGCGTTAGTGTTGAGCTTGCACTGCTGGGAGCGAGGGTTTATGCGGTGGAGAAGCGGAGGGAGGCGGTGGAGCTGGTGCAGCGAAACCTGCGCAGGTTCGGTGCAAGAGCGGAGGTGGTGCATGGGGAGGCTCCGGAGGCGCTGCTGAGCCTCCCGCCCCCGGACAGGGTGTTCATAGGCGGGAGCGGCGGGAGAATTGCGGAGATAGTGGAGCACCTCAGCGGGGTTATGAAGCCCGGCGGAAGGGTGGTGGCTACCGCAGTCACACTGAGCACCCTGGAGAGGGCGAGGAGAGCCTTTGAGGCTAACCGCTACTCCACGGAGGTGGTGCTTGCAAGCTTCGCAAGACTGCAGAACGGCAGGCTCAGCGCCCTTAACCCGGTGTTTGTGATAGCCGCGAGCAGGTGAATTTTCCAAGAATATTTAACATGATAACTTTCTGGCTACGGAAGCCTGATTCTGGTCATGCATACACGAGCCAGCGGAGGAAGCATGGTGGCAAAGGAAGAGTTCAAGTACCTGGTGAGAATAGGTGGCGTGGACATAGACGGGAACAAGAAGGTACCCGTGGGTCTGGCGCTCATAAAGGGTATAGGTATCAGAACGGGAGAGGTGCTGTGCAAGCTTGCAAGGGTTAATCCTGAGAAGAGGATTGGCTACCTCACCGAGAAGGAGATTGAGAGGCTGAATGCACTGGTGGAGGACTTCCACAACAAGAAGGTGCCGAGCTGGCTCTTCAACATGCGAAAGGACTATGCTACGGGCAAGGACCTGCACCTGACAGGTGCGGAGCTCGCAATAGCGCTCAGGGAGACCCTGAACCGCCTGAAGAAGATACGCAGCTACCGCGGAATCAGGCATGAGCTCGGTTTGCCCGTGAGAGGACAGCGCACCCGCACGGGATTCAGGCGAGGTATAACGGTGGGTGTGTCCAAGAAGAAGAAGTAGGTGAGCCCGCATGGGAGATCCCAGGAGAATCAGGAAGAAGTACGCAACCCCCCCGCATCCCTGGCAGAAGGACAGGATTGAGGAGGAGAGGAAGCTTCTCAGGGAGTATGGACTTAAGAACAAGCGCGAGCTCTGGCGTGCTACCGCCATCCTCAGGAACATACGCCGCCAGGTTAGGGAGCTGCTGGGCAAGCGTGGCGAGATGGCTGAGAGGCAGAAGCAGATGCTGCTGCAGAGGCTGAGAAAGCTCAAGCTGGCTGACGAGGAGACGGTGCTGGATGACATCCTCTCGCTTACCGTGAGGGACATCCTTGAGCGCAGGCTGCAGACGCTGGTGTACAGGAAGGGGCTGGCGCACACCATGAAGCAGGCGAGGCAGTTCATAGTGCACGGTCACATAAGTGTGGGCGGCAGGAAGGTTACAGCCCCGAGCTACTTGGTGCCCAGGGATGAGGAGGACACCATAACCTACGTGGAGGGCTCGCCTGTTGCGGCACTCAAGCCCGCTTCTGCGGGTGAGGAGGTGAGCGCATGAGCGCAAAGAAGAAGGAGCACTGGGGGATTGCGCACATCTACTCTTCTTTCAACAACACCATCATCCACATAACCGACCTCACGGGTGCCGAGACCATAAGCAGGTGGTCGGGCGGGAGAATCGTGAGAGCCCACAGGGACGAGTCCTCACCCTACGCCGCCATGCAGGCTGCGATGCGCGCCGCTGAGGAGGCGATGGAGAAGGGAATCGTGGGGGTGCACATAAAGGTCAGGGCTCCAGGTGGAAGCGGTCCCAAGACTCCCGGACCCGGAGCGCAGCCGGCGATACGTGCGCTTGCCAGAGCGGGGCTGAAGATAGGCAGGATTGAGGACGTCACACCCATACCCCATGATGGTACGAAGAGAAAGGGCGGAAGACGCGGGAGGAGAGTGTGAGTTGGAGCTGAAGGTGCTCAGCGCAGACGAGAGGAGAGCAAGGGTAGTGCTCAGCGATGCCAGCCCTGCCTATGCCAATGCGCTGCGCAGGGCGATGATTGCCGAGGTGCCGACGCTTGCGATTGAGGACGTGATAATCCACGAGAACACCTCCCCGCTCTACGACGAGATTTTAGCGCACCGCCTGGGTCTGGTGCCCATACGCACCGACCTGAGCAGGATGAACCTCAGGGAGGAGTGCTCCTGTGAGGGAAAGGGGTGTGCAAGCTGCACCCTGACGCTCACCCTGGAGGCTGAGGGGGAGTGCACGGTGTACTCCCATGACCTGCGCTCACCTGACCCGGAGATGACACCCCTGCCGGGGATACCCATAGTGAAGCTCAGGGAGGGTCAGAGGCTGAAGCTTGAGGCTGAGGCTGTGCTGGGCAGGGGCAAGGAGCACGCGAAGTGGCAGGCGGCTGTGGTTGGCTACAAGTACTACCCCGAGATTGAGGTGCTGGAGAGGTGCACCGCATGCGGGGACTGCGTGGAGGCGTGCCCGAAGGGCATAATGAAGCTGAATGGCGGCAGGGCAAGAGCTGAGAACGTGGAGGAGTGCATCCTGTGCAGAGCGTGTGTGCAGGAGTGCGAGGAGAACGCCATAGAACTGAGAGCTTCGGACAGCAGGTTCATATTCAGCATAGAGAGCACCGGCGCCCTCCCCCCGCTGGAGGTGCTCAGGGAGGCGTGCAGGTGCATCTCCAAAAAAGCTGAGAGGATGATAGCATTACTGTAGTGATAGCGAGATGCGGGGGTGGCCGAGTGGTCAAAGGCGCAGGATTGAGGGTCCTGTCCCTAAGTGGGTGCGAGGGTTCAAATCCCTTCCCCCGCATAAACTGGTATGGCGGTATCGCAGATACCGCAATCTGGGGATGCAACCGACATCGGTTGCGTTCAAATCCCTTCCCCCGCACTTCAGTATCCCCCGAGGAGGATGAGTGATGAGGAAGAGCAGGAGCACCAACCCGAAGCTTCAGACGCTCATAACAGAGCTTGCCAGGCTCACCCACAGCACCTCCCAGCGGGTCTGGCGGGACCTGGCGGAGAGGCTGGCGAAGCCCAGAAGGAACAGGGCAGAGGTGAATGTGAGCAGAATCGCAAGGTACACCCGCGAGGGAGACGTGGTGGCTGTGCCTGGTAAGGTGCTTGGTTCTGGCAGCATCTCGCACGCGGTAACCGTGGCAGCGCTCGCGTTCTCGGAGAGTGCGATGAGGAAGATAGCCGCCGCTGGAGGAAGGTGCATGAGCATAGAGGAGCTCATGAGGGAGAAGCCGAAGGGAGTAAGGGTTATGGAGTGATAGCATGAAGGTGGTTGATGCTTCAGGCATGATACTCGGAAGGCTCGCCAGCAGGGTGGCAAAGATGCTGCTTGAGGGGGAGGAGGTGGTTGTGGTTAACGCCGAGAAGGCAGTTATTTCGGGCAGCAGGGATAGCGTGTTCGCAAAGTACAGGGCGAGGAGGGAGAGAAAGAGCATAGTCAACCCCCGCAGGCATGGTCCGCACTACCCGCGCAGACCGGAGATGATACTGAAGCGTGCGGTGCGCGGCATGCTGCCCTACAAGCAGGGCAAGGGAAGGAGTGCCTTCAAGAGGCTGCGGGTGTACATAGGCACACCCGAGGAGTACGCGGAGGCTGAGAAGCTGAGCTTCAGCGACGCCAGCTACACCAAGCTGAGGGTGCCGAAGTACGTAACCCTGGAGGAGCTCAGCAGGCACTTGGGGGCAAAGTTCTGAGGTGATGCTCATGAAGATCGTCAACGCATCTGGAAAACGCAAGACCGCGATTGCGAGAGCCACGGTTAAGCCGGGCAAGGGCAGGGTGAGGATAAACAAGATACCCGTGGAGATTCTTGAGCCCGAGATGGCAAGGCTCAAAATCATGGAGGTGCTCTACTTAGCTGGAGATATCAGGGACAAGGTTGACATAGATGTTACGGTGAGAGGAGGAGGCTTCATGGGACAGGCTGAGGCGGTGCGCACCGCCATAGGCAGGGCGCTGGTTGAGTACACGGGTGATGCGGAGCTCAGGGCGAGGTTCATGAGCTACGACAGGAGCATAATAAAGGGTGACGCAAGACGGGCTGAGCCCAAGAAGTACGGCGGACGCGGCGCAAGGGCAAGGTTCCAGAAGTCGTACAGGTGATGCCATGCTCATACCCGTGAGATGCTTCAGCTGCGGCGCGGTGGTGGCAGACAAGTACGAGGAGTTCAGGCGCAGAGTGGAGCAGAAGGAGAACCCGAAAGAGGTGCTGGACTCCCTGGGCGTTGAGCGCTACTGCTGCAGGAGAATGCTCCTGAGCCAGGGAGAGTTTATGGAGAGCATGCATGTCAAGGGGCCGTAGGGTAGCCTGGTCCATCCTCCCAGCTTGGGGTGCTGGTGACCTGAGTTCAAATCTCAGCGGCCCCATAGTCGGAACCTCCAGCGGGTTCCGACACCTCCTGCTAACCCAGGACTCCGGAAAGGAGGAAAGAGGTGTGAAGCTGACGAAGTACGAGAAGGCAAGAATAATAGGTGCGAGAGCGCTCCAGCTATCCATGGGCGCTCCGCCGCTGATCAAGCTCTCCAAGGACATGCACGAGCCGATAGCGATCGCCATAGAGGAGCTCAACAGGGGCGTTATACCCATCACCGTGTACAGGCGTATGCCCGAGAAGAAGCTGCTGGGTGAGGAGGAATGATGCCCGCAATAATAGAGGATGTGAGGGCGAGGAAGATCATAGATTCCAGGGGTAACTGGACGATTGAGGTGGAGATAATCACAGACTGCTCCGCCGGCAGATGCGCCGCCCCGAGCGGTGCAAGCACGGGTGTGCACGAAGCCATGGCTTTCCCGGAAGGAGGTGTTGACAAGGCGATACTGGAGGTGGAGGAGAGCATAGCACCCGAGCTGAGAGGCATGGATGCGGCGAATCAGGAAGAGGTGGACAGAATCCTGCGTGAGGTTGACGGAACCGAGAACTTCTCAAACATTGGCGGCAACACCGCCGTTGCGGTCTCGCTTGCCAACGCAAAGGCTGCCGCAGGTGCATGTGGAATGCCGCTGTTCCAGTTCCTCGGCGGCAACTTGGCGTGCGAGCTCCCGTATCCGCTGGGCAACGTGATCGGCGGAGGCGCCCACGCCCACGGCGCCACGGATGTTCAGGAGTTCCTGGTGATTCCCGTGGGGGCGAGGAGCATTGCAGAGGCGGTGTGCACCAATGCGGAGGTGCACAAGAAGCTGGGCAGGGAGCTCGCAAAGGTGTGCGGAGTTGTGGGGAGGGGTGATGAGGGTGCCTGGGCACCTGCAATTGACGACGCAAGAGCCCTTGAGCTGCTCTCCAGGGTGTGCGAGGCTGTGGAGAGCGAAACAGGGGTTGAGCTCAGAATCGGCATGGACATGGCTGCAAGCCAGCTCTGGAGCGAGAGGGAGAAGTGCTACGTGTACAGGAGGGAGGGGGTGAGGAGGAGCACCGAGGAGCAGATTGAGCACGTGCTTGAGCTGATAGAGAGCTACAGGCTGTACTACGTGGAGGACCCGCTGCAGGAGGAGGATTTTGATGCTTTTGCCGAGCTCACCTCCCAGGCAAAGGCGCTGATATGCGGGGACGACCTGTACGTTACCAGCACCAGAAGGCTTGCGATGGGTATTGAGAGGGGCTCCACCAACGCCGTGCTGATAAAGCCCAACCAGTGCGGCACCCTCACAGACACCTTCCGTGCGGTGAGGCTGGCGAGCAATGAGAAGCTGACACCCGTGATTTCCCACCGCTCGGGTGAGACCACCGACACCACCATCGCACACCTCGCTGTTGCCTTCGGAATACCGATAATAAAGACTGGCACGGTGGGGGGAGAGAGGATTGCCAAGCTGAATGAGCTGATACGCATAGATGAGGAGCTTTCCGGCAGGGCAAAGCTAGCGAAGCTCCCGGAGTTCTGAGGTGATGTGTATGGAGACGAAGCTCACTTCCCTGGACAACTACCTGGCTGCGGGTGTGCACATAGGCACGCAGCAGAAGAATGCAGATATGATGCCCTACATATACAGGGTGCGTCCCGACGGGCTGTACGTGCTGGACGTGAAGAAGACGGACGAGCGCATTGCGGTGGCTGCGAAGTTTCTGGCAAGGTTCCAGCCGGACAAGATACTGGTGGTCTCCAGGAGGCAGTACGGGCAGGCGCCTGCGGAGAAGCTTGCAAAGCTCATAGGCGCAAAGGCGATTGTGGGCAGGTTTATCCCCGGGATACTCACCAACCCCAACCAGCCGGGCTTTATTGAGCCCGAGGTGGTGGTGGTAACAGACCCCAGGGGTGACGAGCAGGCGCTGAATGAGGCTGGTGAGATAGGCATACCCGTGGTGGCTCTGTGCGACACAGACAACAGCGCCTCCGGGGTGGACATCGTAATACCCACGAACAACAAGGGCAGAAAGGCGCTGGCACTGATTTACTGGCTTCTCGCCAGGGAGATTCTGAAGGCGAGAGGTGAGGAGCGGGAGATACCTTTTGAGGAGTTTGAGGAGGACTGAGGACTAAAACCAGGCTGAGAGTATGCTCAGCCTGTGCACCACTCCCGCGAGGCTTTCGCCTTCCACCACGGGCAGCATGGAGATGTCACGCGCAAGCATCAGCTCAGCAGCAGAAACCACGTCTTCGGAGGGTGGCACAACAACCGCAGGGGTGCTCATGAGCTTCTCAACTCTGGGGCTGCGCTTCCTCCCCTTCTCGTCCTCAAGGCTCAGCCTGGCGATTCCTCTGGCGATTATGTCCCTCCTGGTTATGACACCCACCACCCTGCCGTCTTTGAGAACGGGCATCCCAGGCAGCTCGCTCTCCTGAAGCCTTGCCCACACCCTGCTCACGCTGTCCTGAGCGTCGCAGTGCTCAGGGGGCAGCATGACCTCCGAGACCGTGGCTTTTCTGGGTTTCCTGCCATGCTCCACCAGCGCCTGCATCACATCCCTGGCGCTGAGCATGCCCACGAGGGTTGAGTCCTCCGGGGAAGCCACCACAGGTAAATGCTCCACCCCCGCGAGCACCATCTTCTCTCCCGCCTCCTCCAGGGGCTCCTCCGGGTGGGTGGTTATGACGGAGGTGCTCATCACCCCTGCAACCCTTATGTTTGAGCGGGAGGAGGTGATTCTGAGCACGTCAGAGCGTGTGACTATGCCCACGAGCTTGCCGTCGCTCACCACGGGAAAGCTGCGGTAGGGGAACTCGCGAAACATCGCCCTGGCACGGGTTGCTGGCTCATGCTCGTCAAGGCTCAGGGGCGGGGTGCTCATTACATCCCCCGTCTTCATGGGCTACTCCTCCTCCCCTTCAAGCATGTCCTCTCTGCATGCCTCGCAGACGAAGGTGCCGTTCACCTCGTACAGGTTCACACCCATGTCCCCGCAGTTCTCACAGGTGCCCTTCTCAGGCTCCGGCTCGTGAACCGAGATACCACCCTCCCCCTTCATCGCAACTATCTCACGCAGCATCTCTATCTGCCCGGGGGCTATCGCGAGGATGTCCTTGTTGGTGATTATGCCCACGAGCTTGCCCTTGTCTATCACGGGCAGGCGCCTTATGTTGTACTTCACCATGAGCTTGCTCGCCTCTGTTACGGTGCTGTCGGGTGAGATGGTCTTAAGGTCGGCGCTCATTATATCACGCACCTTCACCAGAGAGGGCTTCAGGTCTGTGTCTGCTATGAAGTAAGCCAGGTCACGCTCGGTGACTATGCCCACAGGCTCGCCTTTCTCCACCACCACCACGCAGCCTATGTTGTTGTCTGCCATGAGCTTCGCAGCCTTCTGCACCGTGGCTTCCGGCTCAATGGTTACCACAGACCTCGTCATCGCTTCCCTGACCATAACCTCGGTGTCCATGCCCACCACCTTAGTGGTGATTCTAAAGCATGGGTATAAATATTTTTTTGAG
>JAADFH010000134.1:1131-4634 GCA_013152995.1 Methanobacteriota archaeon | reverse complement strand
TGTAGCCCTTTCTGGCTGCCACTATGCTCACCGCCAGCTCGGGCAGGCTGGTGCCGAAGGCTACCAGCGTCAGCCCTATCACGCTCTCGGGCACGCCAAAAGCACGCGCAAGCTCTGCAGCGGAGTCAACCAGCATCACGCTGCCCAGGAGCACTCCCGCAAGTCCCGCAAGGGTGGGCAGCGCTATCCTGCCCTTCTCCTCCTGCTTCTCCACACCCTGATGGTTTCTCACCGAGTACATCAGGTACGCCAGGAACACCAGCACCAGAAGCGCTCCCTCCGCCCTGCTCACACTCCCGCCTCCGAGCACCACCCACGCCAGAAGGGTCACGCAGGCGCACAGCACGGCGTTTCTCAGCTCCACCCTGCCTGTGGTGGCGGGAAACAGCAGCACCGCAAGACCGAGAATCAGCGAGATGTTCGTCAGGTTGGAGCCCACGGCGTTTCCAACCGCTATGCCACCAGAGCCACGCAGGGAGGCATAGACTGAGGTGAACAGCTCGGGTGAGGAGGTGCCGAAGCCTATTATAAGCGCTCCGACCACAAACTTTGAGATTCCGAACCTTCTGGCAGCTCTTGCACAGCCCTCGGTGAGCCAGTCGCTGGCGTAGGCGAGCAGGAGTATGCCGAGCAGGAGCTGAGCTGCCGTGACGAGCATCTGATCACGCCTGTCCGTGCTCCATGTAAACCGGCAGGCGGAGCTGCTGGTATCTTGCAATCTCCACAGGATACCTGCCGGTTATGCAGCCCAGGCAGAGCTCGCTCTCCCTCAACCCGATAGCCTTAACCAGCGCCTCTAAGGAGGTGTACCTGAGTGTGTCTGCACCTATAATCCTGCGAATCTCCTCAACGCTTCTGCCCCCGGCGATGAGCTCGGAGCGGGTGGGCATGTCTATGCCCAGCATGCAGGGCGAGCGTATGGGCGGACAGCCCACGCGCATGTGCACCTCCTTTGCCCCAGCACCCCTGAGCAGGCTGATGATTCGCCTTGAGGTTGTGCCCCTGACTATGCTGTCGTCAAACAGCACCACCCTCTTTCCGCTGAGCTGCCTCACCAGCGGGTTGAGCTTGAGCTTCACCGCCAGCTCCCTCGCCTGCTGACTGGGCAGGATAAAGGTTCTGCCAACGTAGCGGTTCCTTATCAGCCCCTCCCTGTAAGGCACGCCCTTGGCTCTGGAGTAGCCCAGGGCGAAGGGTATGGCGGAGTCGGGTATGGGTGTCACCAGGTCAGCCTCGGTGTCGTCCTCCTCAGCCATGAGCATGCCCAGCTTCTCCCTCACCTCGTAAACGGGTATGCCGTTGAGCACCGAGTCAGGTCTGGAGAAGTACACGTACTCAAACATGCAGTGCGCCCTTCTGGGCAGCTTGTACGGGCGGTGGCTGTGCACTCCCTCCTCAGAGACCACCACGATCTCCCCCGGCTTCACATCCCGCTCAAACTCCGCATTTATAACATCAAACGCCACGGTTTCGGAGGCGAAGATCACCCCGCTCTTGCCCATCCTGCCCATGGATAGCGGGCGTATCCCCAGGGGGTCCCTCACCCCTATCAGCGCATCATCTGTGAGCAGCACGAGCGAATAGGAACCCACCAGCTTGCGCATGCTCATGCTGATAGCCTCAACCATGTCGCCTGTGCGCAGGTACTCCCGCACTATGAGGTGCGCTATCACCTCGGTGTCGGTGGTGGAGACGAACGCCTGCCCTGCAGCCTTCAGCTTCTCCCTGAGCTCCTCGGCGTTGACTATGTTTCCGTTGTGGGCTATTGCAATGGTGCCATGGGAGTGGCGCACCACGAAGGGCTGTGCGTTGAACAGCTCCGACTCACCTGTGGTGGAGTAGCGCACGTGCCCTATGCCCGCCTCTCCTTTGAGTCCGTTCAGCTTCTCAAAATTGAAGACCTCATTCACCTGCCCCATCCCCTTCTCGGTGACAAAGTCCCTGCCGCGCACGGTTATGCCGCAGGACTCCTGACCCCTGTGCTGCAGCGCGAGAAGGGCATAAAAAATGTAGTAGGAGAGTTTTCCGTTCTCAGGCGCGTGCAGTCCCACAACACCGCACATAATAACAGCCTTTCGCTACACCACCCTTCTGCCGTTAACCTTCTTGTTCTGCCAGGAGTAGCTCCTTATCCTCCTGCTCCTCCCGAAGCCGCACGCAGCGCACCTGCGCTTCCTCAGATGGTACGAGTTGCGCCCGCACCTCCTGCACCTCACATGCAGGAGCTTGTTCCTCTTACCCATGGATGGTGTGCCCTTGCTCATTCACAGCACCCGCAAAGACTCTAACCTTCCCGTCTATAAAAAACTTTGCGCTACAGCCAACTGTATTAACTTATGTTATATGGCGTGTAGCATTCACAGTAGGTAGTCACTATATACTTTCGTGTCAAATTATATAACCTGCGCTGCTCACCCCCTTGCCTGCATAGCCCCTGAGCCCTGCTGCTATATACTTTCAGCACAGAACAGGAGAGTGGTGGGTGGGCTGGGTTGTTACCTTTGCATGAAAGTGCATGAAAGGTAGCAATTTTGAGCCCCGTCACCCCCTGCTGCAGGCGGTCCAGCAGCCGGGAATTGTTACCTTTAGACACAAAACACGATATGCCTGCTCTCTGCTCTTGCTGTCTGCCACGGCAGACAGACGCAGGTGCGGTGCTGTCTGCTGCAGCAGACAGGGCTGTGCAGAGGGGCGCCTGGCTGGCTACCTTGTGATCCGCTTCATTAACCTCTCCACAGCCTTCAGAGTCTCGTCAATACCGCAGGGTGCACGTCCCCAGGGGACCCGCACCTTGCGCCGCGGGATTGCAAGTCTGTCTTTCTCTTCATCTTTACGTCTGCGCATGGTCAAGCCTCTACGATACCTTTATATGTCGTGAGACCAATACTAATTAACGTATAAAGCCAGATATCCCGTGGAACCCATATATCAGATGCGAGCCAGATATTATTTGAAACCCATTGGGCTCATGCGAGCCAAGTCAGGGGTGCCGGACTCCCACCCCTGTGCGTCTTCTACTCTTAACTGGTCTCTTTATCGCCTTTTGTATCTGCCACACCTCCTTTTTCCTGCTCCTTGAGTTAGCATGAATTACCCGCTCAGCTAATATTCCCATCACCATCCTCCTCATCCTCACCATATCTATATAGCCCTGCACATAACCGCTCAGATCAGTCTGTACCGGCATCCCCAAGGTGTGCGCTCCCTGTGCAGCACGCGGTGGACGTGCCTGCTGGAGAGCAGCATGGCAAAGCTCCTCACATCTGGCACCTCAACGCCAAGCTCCCTGAGAGCCTGCGCGATCTCGGGTGCTGTAAGCTCAGCCTTGCCTGCTCGCCTGAAAGCCTCTCTGAGCAGCCTCTCCTGCTGCTCGCGTCTCAGGCTGCACCAGCGCACAGGCATGGCTCATGCGATGATTCCCCGATCACACCACTCGCGCTCAATCGCCCGCAGCGCCTTCATGCTGTACGCCTCTCCGTCTATCACAGCCTTACCCTGCAGCC
>JAADFH010000134.1:0-1081 GCA_013152995.1 Methanobacteriota archaeon | reverse complement strand
TGCCGCCTTGCATCGCGCTCCTCAGCGGTCACGAGTTGAATCCAGCGGTCTGAAAGTTTGGTGGCTCTGACCACTATGCCCTCAGCCTCACGCAGCTCAGCCAGGGCACGCTGCAGCGCTGGCAGCTCGCCCTCAAGCACCACACCAAGCTTCGTGATGCTCTTCACGCTCATGCTTCCTCACCTCCTGCTCGCAAGCTGCTCCTCAAGACTTACGCCTTTCATGCCTGGCACAGGCGGGCGCTTTGCAAGGCAGCGGGGGCAGTACTCCTCCCGCCAGTCGTGCTCAACCCGCTCGCCGTCGTGCTCACACCACCAGGTGGCTCTGGGCGGCACCCTGCGCACGGCTGCGAGCACGCTCCTGCGCCTCGCTCCGTGCCATCTGCGGGATCGGCACCGCGGGCATTGGGCTGGATTCTCCGCTCTGGCTTCCCATTCATACCCGCAGATCCTGCAGAGGAGCTTCTTAGCCGGCTCCGGCTTTGTCTGCCAGCGTCTTGAGAAGCATTGTGGGCATTGCCTCGGCTGCGCTACATGGCTCACCCAGGTGTGCCCACATCTGAGGCAGGTGTGCAGATGAAGATCAGTGCTCATTCACTCACCCTCCTCAAACAGGTCATCATAGCGCATGACCAGCTCAATGAGCCTGCCATGCTTGCGGTCATTGTAATAGCAACGCCGGCACCTTGGGCAGCATCTGATCACATAATCGCGGGCATAGCGGATCGTGCGCATTACCACATGCTTCGGGTACACCTGCAGCCAGCCGCCTCTCCCTGGCTGCGGTGCCTGTGAGCACGCAGGGCACACATCAGCGGTTGTGCTGTGGCGCTTTACCGTGCCTTTCTGCCTGCTGAGGAAGATGTCCAGGGGTGCAGTACCCGCAGTTTTGCGCCCGTGCTTCATTTTAACGGTCCTCCTCACCCCGCCTGCGCTTGTCTTGTAACCAGGGGACTCTCGCGGCGTCTTCAGGCTCCGGGGGCGCTGGGGGCTTTCTATTCCGTGGATAGCTTAGCCTTGCCACTGTTATCACCTCCTCGCCGCTGCCTGCGTCTGAGCTTTTTGAGATCAGCGCGCAGCTC
>JAADFH010000133.1 GCA_013152995.1 Methanobacteriota archaeon | reverse complement strand
TCAAACTGCGCCGGCACCGAGGAGTCAACCTTTATCCCCGCAGCCTCAAGCGCCCTGAAGAGCCTCCTGCTGGTCAGCAGATTGCCCGAGCGATAGCTCACCACCCTCCCCCCCAGGTGCCTCTCCACCCAGGATTCAAGCCTCTCCTTCTCCTGCTCTATTGCTTCAAGCATCACCCCCGCATCCTCAGGCAGGGTGCACTTGCTGCCCGACCACACGGGGCGGTTGAGGTGCAGGTGCAGCCCGAGCTCACCCTCGCCCATGCGCCCGAGCCAGCGCTCGTGCTTCTCCGTCAGCCCCAGCTCCGTGTTGTTCACCAGCCAGGTAACGTGCTCCTCAACCCCATGCTCCCTGAACACCCTGAGGCAGAGCTCTATGCCCTGCAGAGCCCCCTCTATCCCCCTGCCCGGATTCTCAAAGTCGGGGTCAACATCAAGGGTTATGTAGAGGTTCATCCCTCAAGCACCTTCCTGTACATCTCCTCGTACCTCACCGCAATCTCATCCCAGCTGTAGCTCCTGACAAACCTCAGCCCGTTGGCTACGAGCTCAGACCTCAGGGTGTCGTCCTCCAGCAGGCGCAGGATAGCATCTGCTATGCCCTCAACATCACCCGGAGCCACAAGGATGCCGTTGTGCATGTGCCTTACGATATCAACAATACCGCTCACCTTGGTGCCCACCACGGGCCCGCACGCCATGGCTTCCAGGAAAGCCGTGCCCAGCCCCTCGGTTATGCTCGGTCTCGCAAAAACGTCGCTGGAGGCAAGAAGCTCCGGGATGTCCTCGTACCTCACCCAGCCTGTGAAGCTCACCTGTGACTCAATCCCCAGCCTACTCACCAGCGCCTCAAGCCTCTGCCTGAGCTCACCCTCCCCGGCTATGACCAGCCTGCAGTCCTGCTTCTCCAGCACAAGCTTCATGGCTCTTATCAGGTGCTCAAGCCCGTTCTTCGGTGTGAGCCGCGAAACGCTGAGCACCACCCGCTCATCCCACAGCTTCCTTCTCCTGCGGGGATTGAAAGCCTCAAGATCAACACCGTTGGGTATGACACTCACCCTCTCCTGCGGAACTCCAAAGTTCCGCAGAACACTCTCCCTGAGAGCCTGCGATATTACATGCACGTGCTCGGCTCTCCGCAGCACCACCCCGGTGAGGGGCTTCAGCAGCCTCAGCGGCTTCTCCTCCGGATAATCCAGCAGCTCGGAGCCCTGGGAGGTCACCACGTAGGGCAGCCTCCTGGCTCTTCCAACCAGGCAGGCTATGAAGGCGCTCGGGTAGGGGATGTGGGCATGGAGGATGTCACATCCATCGGAGAGGCTGAAGGAGCGTGCAAGCATCCCGGGAAGGGCGCTGAGGGAGCGCAGCCCCTTAAAGTCTGCCGCCCTCACACGGAGCACCTCCACCCCGTGCAGGTTCTCGCGTGGCGCAAGCTCCCCGAAGTGCTTGGTTACGACGGTTACGGAGTGCCCCCTCTTCACAAGCCTCCTGGACACCTCGTAAGCCGCAAATTCTGCGCCCCTATCTCCGGGTAGAAGTAAGGGGTTATCATAAATATCTTCATACCACCCTAAGGGATATTATATAACCTCATAAACCATAAGGAGCAACAGTGGAATGAACACGAAGTAGATAGCTTGTAGGTTGTAGTAAGTTGATCTGCTTTGATATGACTAACAATCTTTTAGGAGAGGTGAACAGATGGACTGGAAAAAGATGATCTCTAGGAGAAGGGTAAAAATCGCAGTGTTCGGGCTGGGCTACGTGGGACTCCCCACCGCCCTGGAGTTCGCCGCAAAGGGCTTCCGGGTTGTGGGGGTGGACGTCAAGGAGGAGCTGGTGGAGAGGCTGAACTCGGGACAGAGCCACATAAGGGAGCTCAACTTGGAGGAGAGGCTGCGCAGGTGCCTGAAGGAGGGAAGGTTCACAGCCACCCTGGACGGTACGTCCGCTGCCAGGGAGTGCGACGTCTCCATAATATGCGTCCCAACGCCGGTTACCAGGGAGAAGGTGCCAGACCTCAGCTATGTGATCGACGCCGGGAAGACAATAGCCAAAGGGCTCGCAAAGGATAAGCTGGTGGTGCTGGAGAGCACCGTCCATCCCACCTGCACGGAAAGCGAGCTCAAACCTGTGCTGGAGAGCTCCGGGCTGAAGGCGGGGAGGGACTTCGGCCTCGCCTATGTCCCCGAACGTTACAATCCCGGCGACGAGGAGCACACTGTTGACAAAATCGTAAGGGTGGTGGGCGCCATAGATGAGAGGTGGTGCGATATAACCGCCCAGCTCTACGCCACAATTGCAAGGGGTGTGCACAGGGTGAGGGACATCCGCACCGCTGAGGCGGCGAAGATTATAGAGAACGTCCAGCGGGACCTCAACATAGCGCTCATGAATGAGCTGGCGCTGATATTTGAGCGCTTGGGCGTTGATGTGTACGAGGTTATAGAGGCAGCCGCAACCAAGTGGAACTTCGTGAGGTACTACCCGGGCGCGGGGGTGGGAGGACACTGCCTGCCGGTGGACCCCTACTACCTGACCTTCAAGGCGCAGCAGCTCGGGTTCCACCCCAGGGTGATACTCGCCGGCAGGAGCGTCAACGACGCCATGCCCCACCACGTGGTTGAGCTCGTGGTGAAGGGGCTCAACAGGGTGAGGAAGCCGGTGAACGGATCCAAGGTGGTGGTGCTCGGGGTGTCCTACAAGAGAAACACTGGCGACGTGAGAAACACGCCCAGCGAGGTGGTGATAAGAGAACTGCGGGGGATGGGAGCGGAGGTGTGGGCCTACGACCCCTTCGTGAGCCCTGAGGAGGTGGAGAAAAAGGGCGCCCGCTGGGGCGAGCCCCCCGAGGTCTTCAGGGATGCGGACTGTATGGTACTGGTAACCGACCACGACGCCTTCAGAGAGATTGAGCTTAAAGCCGTGGGCAGGCTCAGCTCGAGAGGGTGCGTGCTGGTGGACGGCAGGGGGTTCTTCGACAGGAATGCTGCAAGGGATGCCGGCTTTGAGTACCTGGGGGTGGGGCGGGGTTGAGCATGGTACTCGTAACAGGCGGAGCGGGGTTCATTGGCTCAAACCTGGTGGCGGCGCTTCTTGAGCAGGGGCACCGGGTGGTGGCCTACGACAGCCTGATAACCGGCAGGGAGGAGAACATAGGGGAGTTCGCAGGCGAGGAGAACTTCAGCTTCGTGAGGGGGGACATTCTAGACTTTGAGAGGCTGGCGGAGGCGATGAGGGATGTGGAGATTGTGCTGCATCAGGCAGCACTGCCCAGCGTGGCGAGGAGCGTCGCAGATCCAGTGACGACCAACAGGATTAATGTGGAGGGGACAATAAATGTGCTGCTCGCCGCCAGGGAGGCGGGCGTCGAGAGGGTGGTGATTGCCAGCTCCTCCTCGGTGTACGGCGACACCCCCCAGCTCCCGAAGCGGGAGGACATGCCCCTCAACCCGAAGTCCCCCTACGCCGTCAGCAAGGCTGCCAAGGAGATGTACGCCAGGGTGTTCAGCGAGCTCTACGGCATCTCCACCATCTGCCTGCGCTACTTCAACGTCTACGGACCAAAACAGGACCCGAAGAGCGAGTACGCGGCGGTGATACCCAGATTCATAACCTCAGCGCTTGAGGGCAGAGCCCTGACAGTCCACGGCGACGGGAAGCAGACCAGGGACTTCACCTTCGTGGAGGACGTGGTGCAGGCAAACCTGCTGGCAATGGATAGCAGGACTCAGGGAAACTACAACATCGCCTTCGGCAAAAATGTCTCCATCCTGGAGCTGGCCGAGATGATTATTGAGCTCACCGATTCCAGCTCCGAGATTATCCACACCGAACCCAGGCGGGGGGATGTGAGGCACAGCCTCGCGGACATAACCAAGGCAAAGAG
>JAADFH010000132.1 GCA_013152995.1 Methanobacteriota archaeon | reverse complement strand
GCGGTGGTTATGTCTATTGCCATCGCCCTTATCGCACCCGTGGCTGTTATTCCGTCCGCCCCAGCCTCCTCGCAGGCTTTTGCAACCGCCACCACGTCCCCTGCGTTTGCGGTGAGCTTGGCAAACACGGGTATGCTCACCCTCTTCTTAACCTCGCACACCACCTCGTGCGCAAGCTCCTCGCGGTAGCCGAAGAAGGCGCCAGCCTTGCCCACATTCGGGTAGGAGATGTTCAGCTCCACCGCATCCACGCCATAGCTCTGCAGCGCCTCCGCCACCATCGCATACTCCTGAAAGTTGAAGCCGTACACGCTGCCTATCACGGGCACACCGCCCTCCTTCGCCACGTTGATCTCCTCTCTGAACTCCTCATAGCCGGGATTCGCAAGCCCTATTGCGCTTATCAGCCCGCCCTCAATCTCCACCACCGTGGGGTTGGGGTGCCCCTCCCTGGGTGTAACCCCTATGGACTTCGTGACTATCGCACCCGCACCGCCGCTCACCGCCACCCGCTTCAGCGCAGCGCCGCTGGTGCCGAGGATGCCTGAAGCAAGCATCGTGGGATTCCTGAGCTTCAAGCCAGCCAGCTCAACCTCAAGCATTCCTACTCCAGCCTCTTGCCCACGTACTCCGCAAGCTCAACCATGCGATTGCTGAATCCCCACTCGTTATCATACCACACCAGAACCTTCACCATCGTTGAGTCCATCACCTTGGTGAGGAGCCCGTCAACTATGGCGGAGTGGGGATTCCCTAAGATGTCGCTTGACACCAGCGGCTCCTCCGAGTACTCCAGTATGCCCTTCAACGCCTTCTCGCTCGCCTCCCTCAGAGCCTCATTCACCTCCTCCGCAGTGGTTGAGCGCTCCACCTCTGCGGTGAGGTCGGTGATGCTGCCATTCGCCACCGGCACCCTCAGCGACATCCCGTCCAGCTTGCCCGCAAGCTCCGGCAGCACCAAGCCAATAGCCTTTGCAGCCCCGGTGGTTGAGGGCACGATGTTTATAGCCGCCGCCCTCGCCCTGCGCAGGTCCTTGCTCTGCGCATCCAGCAGCCTCTGCGAGGCGGTGTAGGCGTGGCAGGTGGTCATGAGCCCCCGCCTCACCCCGAAGCTCTCGTGCAGCACCTTAACCACAGGCGCTAAGCTGTTGGTGGTGCAGGAGGCATTGGAGATTATGCTGTGCTTCTCCGGCTCGTACTGCTCGTGATTAACCCCCATCACCACGGTTATATCCGGCTCCTTTGCAGGTGCAGAGATTATCACCTTCTTCGCGCCCGCCTTCAGGTGCTTCCCCGCACCTTCCCTGTCCCTGAAAAGCCCTGTGCACTCCAGCACCACATCCACGCCAAGGTCTCCCCAGGGCAGGTTCTCCGGGTCACGCTCAGCCAGCACCTTGATTCTGTGCCCGTCAACCACTATCTCGTCGCCCTCCGCTCTTACCTCAGCTTCAAACCTGCGGTGCACCGAGTCGTACTTGAGCAGGTGCGCCAGCGTAGCCGCATCCGTCAGGTCGTTCACCGCCACTATGTCTATGTCAGCGTCCTTCATGAAAGCTGCTCTCAGAATACACCTCCCAATCCTTCCAAACCCGTTAATACCCACCCTTACCAATCACATTCCTCCTCTTGGATGCTGGTATCTCTATCTCGGCGGTAGGATTTAAAACTTTCTGCCAGAGAGAAATTCAGGTGTTGCAGCCCGGCTGTACACCGTCATGCACGTTGGCTCAGATGCATGCTCATTCTGACATCTTGAAGTTGGTTCCTCTCCTGAAGGTCTCAACGCTGAATATCCAGTCATCAATGCACTTCTCGCTGAACTCTATCTCCGCCAGCCTGAAGAACCTCTCCCAGCCGATGCGCTCTATCCACTCACCCATGCGCTCGCCCCTGCGTGCGTTCTCCCTGTAAACCTCCAGGATTCGCCTGATTGTCTTGACCAGAGTGCTCCAGTGTGGCTGCTCGGGCTTCATGTAGGGCACCACCAGCCTGGCAAACAGCGGTCCCGCACGGGTATTTGAGGCTTTTCCACCCACCCAGAGGCTAACACCATCGCTCTCCGGGTTGTGAATCCTTATGCCCTCGCACAGGCTGTAGCAGATGCCGCAGTACACGCACTTCTCCTCGTCTATCTCCACACTCCTGGGGTTTCCGCGCTTGGGCTTAATCGCGTAGGTTGGGCAGGACTTTACCAGCTCTGGCACCGAGCACACCTTCTCAACCACGCTGTCATCAACCACCGGCGGACGCCGGTGCACGCCTATCACCGCAATGTCGCTTGCGTGGCACCGCACATGTTCAGACACCCCGAGACCGCTATCTTCACCCTCTCCGGAAACGCCTCAGGGTTCCTGAACTCCTCATAGAACTCCTCGTAAAGCGCTTTGGCTATTGACAGCGAATCTGCCGCAGCCATGTGGCAGTGGCTCATAGCCACGCAGTGAATTATTGCTTTCAGGCATCTTCCTGTTCCACCCACAGGAAAGCCGAGCCTCTCAAGCTCCTCCACGAGCCTTTCGGCAGCCTCTGCATCCCCTGTTATAAACTCCACGTTGTGCCTGGAGGTGAACTTCAGGTAACCCTCGCAGTAGCGCTCCGCAAGCTCACACAGCTCAATCACCGTGTCTGCGGAGAGGTACTTGGGTATCCCCGCTCTTACACTGTACGCCTCCTCTCCACTCTCTGACACGTGCTTTATAACCCCACCCCTCACGTGCTCGTGGTACTTCCACCTGCCGTAGTTTCTCCTGCACACAGGCGGAAGCATGTCCCTGTAGTGGGGTGGTCCAAAGTCAAGCTCATCAAAGCTCAGCGGCATTTTCTCACCTCCTGTACGACCAGAAGGGGTTGGCTCTGGGCTTCTCTATCATCTCCGGCACGGGTTTTATTCCCGTCTTCTCCCCGATGTCTGCCAGAAATCTGGGATAGCCAACCCTGTATATGGTCTCTCCCACTCTCTCCTTTGGCTTGCCTTCAGCGTCCCACCACTCAAGTACCGCCTCTATTATCTCTATAATGCGGGTGTACGGTGGCTCAGCCCTGAGGAAGGGCACCAGCACCCATGCGAGGAAGGCGCCGTACCTGCCCCTGGAGCGGGCACCTATCAGCAG
>JAADFH010000131.1:2387-4787 GCA_013152995.1 Methanobacteriota archaeon | reverse complement strand
CCTCCCGCTGGACGTGAGGGTGGCTGTAGAAAACAGCATCTCCCTGGGCATGCTGCCAGCTGTGAGCGTGGCTGCAGAGAAGGCAAGGCTTCCGCCGCCTGTGCCGCCAATAGCCTTCAGTCCCAGACCCTCGCCTGAAGGTATGGTGAGGTAGCCCTACTCAAACTGCTTCTTCAGAGCCAGCTCGTGGGTTCTGCCCCGTGGAACCTTCTCAATAATCCCCCTCTCCACGAGCTCCTTTACAATCCTGCTAACCTTCGGTCTTGAGAATCCCGTCATCTCTGGCAGCATGTCCTGCGTCACCCTGCCACCCTCCTGCATCATTACCCTGACCACCCTGAGCTCATCCTCGCTGAGAATCTCCGACGGCAGTCTCTGCCTGCGCCTCCTGAGCCTTGATGCCAGAAGCACCGAAGCTGCGCCCAGCACAAAAGCTGCAATAAGGCTGGGAAGACCTCCGGCACCTCCCCTCTCCGGCACAGCTCCATCCCTGACCACCCTGAGCTCGTACCTGCTCAGCTGCTTCAACGCCTCCTCCGTGAGGTCGCCCTCAATAACCAGCACCCTCCTCACCCGCAGGCTCTCAAGCGCCTCCAGCACCGCAGGAGGCACGCCGGAGCGCCTCACGTAGAGTATGGGGTAGCCTGTGGCAGAGCTCAGCCTCACCGCAGCCAGCAGGCTGGAGGAGCTCTCGCCGGAGACAACCACCGCACCGCCCGGGGAAGAGTAGAACTCCCTGGCGAAGGTGGCAGCGGTGCCGTAGCGGTCCGCCTCCCCGATTCTCCTGGTTATGTATCCCATCGCATCCACCTGGCGCTGCACCTCCCTGCTCACCGCCTCCTCTCCGCCTATAATCACCAGCCTCCTGTACCCCCTCTCAATGTACCCCTCCAGCATCTCCCGTGCATCCTGGCTGAGCCTCTCGGGAGGAGTGGCAACCACGGGTATACCCGTGCTCTGCGAGTACGCAAGAGCTATCGCGAACTCGTGGGGGATATCGCTCCTCACCAGCACCACATCCACGGGAGTGGCGCTCACCGCAGGCACCAGTGCAATGGCAAGGAGCAGCAGCAGGAGGACACGCAATCTCACGCCTCCTTCTTCTTTATCACCCTGACCTTCATTATACGCCTGCCCCTCATGCTCTCCACCCTCAGAATCACCCCATCCACCTCCACCTCATCCCCCTGCACCGGGATTCTGCCCAGGAGATTGAAGAGCAGCCCGCCTATGGTGTCAACCCTGTCCTCGGGCAGCGACAGCAGAAGCTTCTCGTTAACATCGTGGATGCTCATCCTGGCATCCACCACCGCCTGGCTTTCGTCTATCACCCTGAACTCCTCACCCTCAGCCACATCGTACTCATCCTTTATCTCACCCACAATCTCCTCAAGCACGTCCTCAAGGGTAACCATGCCAGCGGTGCCGCCGTACTCATCCACCACTATCGCTATCTGCACCTTCAGCCTCTGGAACTCGTTCAGCAGCTCGTTGAGCTTCTTGCTCTCGGGCACAAAGTGGGCTGGTCTCAGGATGCTGTGCAGCGTCTCCGGCTTCTCCCCGGAGTTGAGGAACTTCAGCAGGTCCTTGGCGTAGAGGATGCCTATGATGTTGTCAACACTCCCCTCGTACACGGGTATCCTGGAGTGCCCGGTCTCAAGTATAAGCTTCTTTGCATCATCAATGCTTTTGTTTGCCTCAATACACTTCATATCAATTCTCGGCACCATTATATCCTTGACATCCATCTTGTCAAACTCAAATATGCCTGATATCATCTCCTTCTCTTCCTTCTCAATGGCACCCAGCTCCTCACCAACCTCCACAAGCATCTTCAGCTCCTCTTCTGTGATGAAAGGACCGAGCCTGACCTCGCCACCAAAAGCGCTCACTATGAACTTTGCGAAGCGTGATAGCACGAGAACCAGAGGGGTGAGCAGCTTCATCAGCAGGTATATGGGCTTTGCCACCAGCAGCGCCACCCTCTCGGCGTTGGTTGCAGAGTAGCTCTTCGGGGTTATCTCACCGAAAAGCAGCACTATGAGCGTTACAGCACCAGTGGCTATGCCCACACCCGTGCTTCCGAAGACGTCTATCGCAATAGACGTGGCAATTGAGGCTGCAAGTATGTTCACCAGGTTGTTGCCTATCAGAATGGTTATTATGACCCTGTTTGGCATCTCAAGTAACCTGTCCAGCACAACCGCCCTTGAATCACCCTCCTTTGCAAGCTTCCTTACCTTGGCTCTGCTTACGGAAAGGTATGCAGTCTCAGAGCCCGAGAAAAAGGCTGATAGGAGAAAAAGCAATACCAGAATCCCCATCTCAAAGTACAGGTACGCTTCAGGCACCTTACTTTATTCCTCCTGCCAGAGCCAGCCCCTCTGCATTTTTACCATA
>JAADFH010000131.1:0-2371 GCA_013152995.1 Methanobacteriota archaeon | reverse complement strand
TATATATATTTAACCTTCCTGCTGCAGGAGTACGGCGTTCACCACTCCATCCTGCCCCGGGCGTGAGGTCACCACAGCCTCCCCTGCCTCCGTGAGTATCACCGCCCCCTTTGTTATTATGTTCCTCCTCTCATAGTGCGGGTTGGCTCTGTTCTTCACCACCCTCAGTATCTCAACCTTCTTCGCCTCCCCGGTTGCGGGATTGACCACGCATGCATACTTGGCTCCGTACAGCCTCAGCTTCAGGTTGCCTCCCCTGGCTCTGATAACCTTCAGCCTGGTCTCACCCACTCTGGTCTCAGCGGGCTCTCTGCCAAGCTCAAACTTGCGCTTCTTTCTAAAACGCCTGTATCTGCCACCTGTAATCTTCCTGACAGACCTTCCCTGCCATCTCGCCACTTGTGTGCCTCCTTATCAGAACCAGCCACTGCCCACGGGATAACCACTTAAAATTTTTTGGTATGTTACGCTGGGGTGCTTCTGAGGATGAAGGAGCTCCTGAAGCTGGCTGGCAGAGGCGAGGGGGGCAACCTTGAGTTCAAGCGCTGTCTCTCCCGCAGGGTGCACCTGCAGAGGGACAGGAAGCAGAGCTTAGCCTGCCAGCTCAGGTACCGTGCAGCCAACGGCTCGGGCAGGGCGGTTTACCTCATAGGTGTGGACGACTCCGGGCAGGTGCACGGTCTGAGCCGTGAGGAGCTTGAGGAGAGTGTGGAGGTGCTCTCCGAGATTGCCTCTGAGGCTGGCTTCACCGTAACCCGCAGGAAGGACTACGCCATGAACGGCAGGTACTGCGCCATGCTCGTGCTTGAGCGCTCACGCCTTGAGAAGGAGCATCTGCTCGTTGCCATAGCGGGGCACGTGGACCACGGCAAGTCCACGCTGGTGGGCACCCTGGTGTCTGGAGAGCTGGACGACGGCTCTGGCAGAACCAGGCGCTACTTAGACACGAGAAAGCACGAGATAGAGCGCGGGCTCAGCGCAGACCTGAGCTATGCGGTTTACGGCTTCACCAGCTCGGGTGAGCCCGTCAGGCTCAGAAACCCGCTGAGCAAGAGGGAGCGTGCGGAGGTTGTCAGCAGGGCGGCAAAGCTCGTGTCCTTCGTTGACACCGTCGGGCACGAGCCCTGGCTCAGAACAACAATACGAGGCATAGTGGGGCAGAAGCTGGACTACGGGATACTCACGGTGGCTGCAAATGAGGGCATCACCCACATAACCAAGGAGCATCTGGGCATAATGCTCGCCATGGACCTGCCCGTGATAGTGGTGATAACCAAGTCTGACCTGGTGGAGGATGTGGCGGAGCTTCAGAGGGAGCTCTCACGCCTTCTGGCGCTGGTGGGCAGGGTGCCGAAGTTCATAGACTCGCCCAGAGACTTAGAGCAGCTCGGCAACTTCTGGCAGACTGGGGCACTGGTGCCGGTGCTGGCGGTGTCTGCGGTGACCGGAGAGAAGCTTGAGCTGCTTGAGCGCCTGCTCTACATGCTTCCCAAGCGGGTCTCGCAGCCCGAGCGCAGCGCCGAGTTTCTGATGTACATAGACAAAATCTACCGCGTCCCTGGGGCTGGGACGGTGGTGAGCGGAAGCGTGAAGCGTGGCAGCGTGCGGCGGGGTGAGAGGCTCTACTTAGGTCCCGATGCAGATGGCAGGTTCCACAGGGTGAGGAGCACCTCCATAGAGGTGCACCACCTGAGCGTTGAGAACGCCGAGGTGGGGGAGGTGGTGGGCATAGCGATAAAGGGGACGGAGCTGGAGCCCAGGAGGGGGATGGTGCTCTCCTCTGCCGAGCTCAGGGCGGCTAAGAGCTTTACCGCGGAGGTGGTGGTGCTCAACCACCCCACCAGGGTTGCAGCAGGCTACGAGCCCGTGGTTCACCTGGAGACGATCTCGGAGGCTGTGGTGCTTGAGCCGCTGGAGCGGGAGTACTTAGCCGCAGGCGACAGGGGAAGGGTGAGGATGACCTTCAAGTACCATCCCCACTATGTGGAGGTTGGACAGCGCTTCGTCTTCCGTGAGGGCAGGAGCAAGGGCATAGGTGTGGTTACCGAGGTGCACTACACCTGAAGCGGTCTTCCGTCCATCCACTCAGGCACCCGCATGCTCAGAGAGGCGAGCACGCTGGGTGCGATGTCCTGGAGCTGTGGCTCAGGCTTCTTAACCCCTGTGCTGAGCACCAGCACGCCCTGCATGGCGTGGGCACCGCTCAGCTCGGTGCCGTGCCTTGCAGCCCTCACAAACCTGCTCTCCCCCAGCAGCTGCGGGGCAAGGGCGTAGCCGTCAGCGGGCTCTGCAACAAGCTCCGGCAGCTCGTGCGCACGCTCTCCGGCGTACACTTCCTCCCTCAGGTACACTCTTGCCAGCACCCTGCTGC
>JAADFH010000130.1:1060-5531 GCA_013152995.1 Methanobacteriota archaeon | reverse complement strand
TCCTTGAGCCTGTCTGCGATGAAGTCCAGCGCCTCGCTCCAGGTGACGCGCTTCTTGCTCCCGTCCCTCTGGGTAATCATGGGGTACTTCACCCTGTAGGGCGAGTAGGGATAGAGACCCATGAACTGTCCCTTGGTGCACAGCCCGCCCCTGCTTATGGGATGCGCCTCGTTGCCATACACCCGCTTTATCTTGCCATCCTGCACGTACGCCTTGATTCCGCACATGGTCTCGCACTGGTTTGAGCACACCGTCTCAACGACCTCGCACTCCCCCAGTCCGGGGTACTCCTCCTTGTACCTCCCGGAGGTGGTGTCCGAAGCCAGCGGTATCGGAAACTCCTCGTCCACTCTATCTCACCTCCAGATAGTCAACGCATGAGTCTAATATGTGGGTGGTATATAAATTTTTCTATTTCCTCTGATTTACCGGTAATTTTCAAAAATACACAAAATTTGTGCGTATTTTCACACAGACATGTTACCCGCAAACGTTAACATTCATATTGAAGTTTGACACAGGTGCAAAAAAGTGCTCCCCGGGGGTAAACACCCCGGTGCAACACACTCACCTCCTGCACCCCTTCAGGTACATCCCCATGAGCTCCTCCACACCCGCAACGGGCTGCTCGCTCCTCTCCACCACGCCCCGCATGCCCTTGTAGCGTGGCGAGCCCGTGCAGTAGGTGCGGCTGCTGATGATGCGGTTCACCCAGGGCGAGAGGGGCAGCATCACCGTGCCCCTCTGGATGCCATCGCTCAGCCTGGCAGCAACCACCACCTCCCCCTCCTCAGTCCTGACCAGCACGCTGTCCCCCTCTCCAACCCCTATCTCCGCGGCATCCTCCGGGTGCATGAAGCACACCGCCGCCTTCGCCCTGTACACCTCCTCCAGCTTCCTGCCCCCCTTCACCACCTCCCCCTGCTCCGGAGTTCTGGCGGTGTTGATAATCACCCGCAGGCTCATCCCTGCACCCCCTTAATCGCCCGTATCCTGCGGTATATCTGCTCCAGCGCCCACTCGTCAGAAGGCACCTCCGACACCGGCGGTATAACCTGCCTCACCTGCACCGGCACATCGTCCATGCGGTAGCAGGTGCCTGAGCTCTCCAGCCCCACCACCGCCCCCGGGATAACCACATCCGCCAGCATGGTGGTGGGGTTGTGGGATATATCTATGGCGATGAGCGGGATTTCTGCCATGCGCTCCACCGCCCTCCTGGGCAGGTGCGCTCCCGGGTCAGCGCCAATCACCAGCATGGCATCCACCTCCCTTCTGGCGAGCAGGTCAACCACGCTGGTCTCTCCAGGATTATACCAGGGGTAACCCCTGGAGAAGTCCACCGCAAAGGGAAAACCCGTCTGCCACCCCAGCACCTGGTTTGTGCCAGCCACGTTGCAGTGCCCCCGCATCGGCAGCACCGCAAACTTGGTGTACCCGTTCAGCTCTGCAGCAAGCCTTATGGCAGCCGCCACGTTCCAGCTCTTCCCGTAGGAGCTCGCCAGCCCCAGACCAAAGAAGAGCACACCAAAGCTGCAGCTCTTCATCTTCTCTGCAAGCTTCCTGAGCTCCTGAAGCTTCACGCCACCCACGCTCTCCCTCCTCATCTCCCTCCCCCTCACCAGCATGCGCAGCACCGTGAGCACCTCATAGTCGGAGTTGGGCTCCACCTGGATGAACCAGTCAGCTATCTCCGCCGTCTCGCTCCTGCGCACATCCACCACCACCAGCTCCCGGTCGCTCCTGCCCCTCTCCCTGAAGTAGCCCCTGGGAAAGGTGGAGTAGCGCGAGAGATGCCTGGGGTGGGAGGCGAGGGGATTTGCGCCCCAGTATATCACCAGGTCAGCCCTGTTCTTCACCTCACCCAGCGTGCACGCCGGCATGCCCGTGCTCTGCAGCGCAAGTATGGAAGGGCTGTGGCAGATGCTGGAGCAGTTGTCCACTATACCCCCTATCTCCTCCGCTATCTTTATGCCCACCCTGAGAGCCTCGCAGGAAGTCTCCGACCAGCCGAAGAGCAGCGCCCTTGAGGCATCTGCGAGAATCTCCGCCGCCCTGTCCAGAGCCTCATCCAGCTCCACACGCCTGAAAACCCCGCCCTCACGCAGCAGCGCATGCCTCAGCCTCTCCTCACTGGTGGCGTGCAGAAACTTCGCCGTGCCCATCCTGCACGCATGCCTCACCTGCACGATTCTGCCCCTCTCAATCACCAGCTCTATGTCATCGCACAGGCAGCCGCACACCGTGCACCCAACATCTCTAACCACCTGCCTTCCACTCTCCATCTGTCCAGCCTCAAGCAACCGCTTCACCTCCTTCTCAGCCGAGCCAGCGCCAGCTCAAAGGCTCTCCTTATCCCCTCCTCATCCCCCGGCACCTCCACCCTTCCAGAGTCTGAGTAGCTGAAGCTCCTCAGGCAGCCGTCGGCGGTAAGCCTCAAGCCGCTGCAGCGCACGCCGGAGCAGCCAGCCGTGCTTCGCACACTGCTGCAGAGGCTCACCCTCACCCCCCGCACTAAGTACACTGGGCGGTCGTGGGGAGAGCGCCTCCTCCTGAGCACCTCTCCCTTGCGCCTGAGCTCAGCCTCCACACCCTCAAGGCTCATGTGGTGCCTGCGGTAGAACTCCCCGCTGCTCCCCCTCACAAGCTCTATGAGCTGCACGCTGCAGCCATGCTGCGAGGCAAACTCAAGTATCCCCCACACCTCCCCCTCGTTCAATCCCCGCATGAGCACCGTGTTCAGCTCCACCCTCAGCCCCGCATTCTTAGCCGCCTCCACCCCAGCCAGCACCCTGCGCAGCTCTCCTCCCGTCAGCCTGCGGTAGAGGCGCTCATCAAGCGTGTCCAGGCTCACGTTAACCCTCGCCAGCCCCGCTTCAGAAAGCTCCTCAGCAAGCTCTGCGAGCAGCACCCCGTTGGTGGTCAGACTAACCCCAGCCAGCGGAAGCGCGCTCAGGCGGCGCACAAGCTCGGCGATGTCCCGCCTGAGCAGCGGCTCTCCGCCGGTTAGCTTCACCTTTCGCACCCCGAAGCCCATGCCAACCCTCACTATGCGCTCAATCTCCTGTGGCGAGAGCCGCCTGGAGCTGCGCACCTCCTGGGCACCCTCACCGTGGCAGTAAACACAGCGCAGGTTGCACCTGCCCGTGACCGAGACCCTAAGCGAGGGTATCTGCAAAACCCGCACCTCTCAGCAGCCTCACCCGCACCCGCTCCCCCGCCTCAATCCTCTCCACCTCCTCCGGCACCTCAAGCAGCGCATGCGCCCTCGCAAGGGAGAACAGCACCGAGGAGCGCTGCATCTCCAGGGGCTTCGCATAGTAGCACCCGTTCCTCCTGCTGAGCCTCACCCTCACGAAGTCCCTGCGCCCCCGCTTAGAGGGTATGCTCTGCTCCACCACCGCCTCAGCCATCGCAGGCTTCCAGCTCCTGCCCCCCAGCTTGAGTATCACGGGCTTTACGAAGACCTCAAAGGTGACCCATGCCGCGGCTGCCCAGCCGGAGAGCGCAAACACCAGCCTGCGGTTCAGCACGCCGTAAGCCATGGGCTTGCCGGGCTTCACGGGCAGAAAGTGGGCTTTAATCTCACCCAGCTCCTCCACAATCTCTGGAACAAAGTCCCTCTCACCCCTTGAGCTCCCGCCGGTGGTCACAATCAGGTCAGTCTCCCGCGAGGCTCGCAGCAGCACCTCCCTCAGCCTCTCCCGCTCATCCCCCACTATGCCGTAGCGCACCACCTCAGCGCCGCATGCCCGAATCTCGGCACTCAGCATGGAGGTGTTCATGTCATACACCTTTCCGTGCTCAAGCCTCTCCCCGGGCTCAACCACCTCATCCCCGGTGACTATGAGCCCCACCCTGGGTATGCGCACCACCCTCACCTCCCTCAGCCCGAGACCCGAGAGCAGCCCCAAGTGCAGGGGCTCAAGCACCGTGCCAGCCTCAAGCACCCTCTCCCCCCTGCGCACATCCTCACCCCTGCGGGAGACATCCTTCCACCGCTCAACCTCCCTCAGCACCACCACGTGCTCCCCCTCAGCCCTGGCAAACTCCCTCCTCACCACCGCATCTGCACCCTCCGGCAGAGGCTCACCCGTGGCTATGCGCTTAGCCTGCCCGCGCCCTATCCTCCCCTCCACCAGCCTCAGCCGCACGGGTGCAAACTTCGTGTCCCCCGCACAAACCGCATACCCGTCCATTGTCGCCCTGGTGAAGGGCGGCAGGTCAATCGGAGAACGCACATCCTGAGCGAGAACCCTGCCACAGGCTTCAGAGACTTTTACAACCTCAGCCTCAAGGGCTGAAACGCTGCTCAGCGCGCTCCTCAGCACCTCCTCCGCCCTCAAAGCGGCTCCACCTCCACCGCTTCGCCAGCCTCAAGCCTCTCCACACCCTCCGGCAAAAGCGCAAGCGCATCCGCACCTGCGAGCGCTCTGAATGCCCTCGCCGCAGAGGGCGGCTTCGGCAGGGG
>JAADFH010000130.1:0-1037 GCA_013152995.1 Methanobacteriota archaeon | reverse complement strand
CTCAGGCGCACGGGTGCAAACTTCGTCACCTCCGCCTCCTTCTCAACCTCCGAGGCGAGAACCGCCACCTCCCTGCGCTCCTCCCGCATGCCCATCATCCTGCGCAGCGCGGGCTTCACATAGAAGTGGTAGGTCACCATGGCGCTGAGCGGCCAGCCTGGTAACGCAAACACGGGCTTGGAATCAACAAACCCGAAGGCGAGGGGCTTTCCCGGCACCGAGCGCACCCCGTACACCAGGAGCCTGCCCCGGCGCTGCAGCAGGAAGGGAAACACATCCTGGGCGAACTCCTTCTGCATCCTTATGCTCAGGTTGAGCGAGCCAATGCCCGTGCCCCCCGTGGCTATGACGATGTCGCTGCACTCAAGCGCCTCCTCAAGGCTGCGCTCCACCTCCTCAAAGGAGTCACCGCACCGCATGCAGTAGCTAACCTCGCACCCCATGCTTGTGAGCTCAGCGGCTAAGGCATAGGTGTTGGCATCATACGTCTTCGCCGGGTGCGCCTCCTCCTCCGGCGAAAGAAGCTCCCTGCCGGTGACTATCAGCCCCACCCTGGGCTTCCTCACAGCCCTCACCCTTGGTATGCCCATTCCCGAGAGCACGCCAACATCTCTGGGGCTGAGCCTCCTGCCCCTCTCAAACACCCTCTCACCCCCGCGCACCTCCTCACCCCTGCGGTGCACTCCCTGGTACCTCTCCAGCGCACCGGCAACAACCACGCAGCCGTTCTCTAAGCTAACCCCCTCCACCAGCGCCACCGCATCAGCACCCCTCGGAAGGACGCTTCCAGTGGTCACCTTCACGCACTCCCCGGGAGCAACCTCCACCTCCGGAGCTTCACCCGCGGCAACGCTTCCGCTGAGCCTCAGCCGCACAGGGCTCTGCTCTGAAGCAGACGCAACATCCGCATGCCTCAAAGCGTAGCCATCAACCGCCGCCCTGTCGCAGGGCGGAATGTCAATCGGAGCATGCACGTCCTGAGCGAGAACCCTGCCGCAGGCTTCAGAGACTTCCACAACCTCAGCCTCAAGGGCTGA
>JAADFH010000129.1 GCA_013152995.1 Methanobacteriota archaeon | reverse complement strand
GTGGATGAGGAGGAGGTTGTGGAGCTGGTTAAGGTGTGCGCTGAGCACGGGCTGAAGCTCACCCCGCGGGGTGCCGGCACCAGCCTCTGCGGGGCGCCCGTGCCCTCTGGCGAGCACGTGGTGGTTGACTTCACGCTGATGAACCGCATTCTGGAGGTGGATGAGGACAACCGCTATGTGCTGGCTGAGCCGGGGGTGGTGTACGGGGAGCTGAACAGGGCGCTGGCTGAGTACGGGCTGTTCTTCCCCCCAGACCCTGCAAGCGGCAGCGCCTGCACCATCGGCGGGATGGTGGCGATGAACAGCTCGGGCATGAGGGCGGTGAGGTACGGCACCACCAAGGACTACGTTTCCAGCCTCAGGGTGGTGCTGAGCAGCGGCGAGGTGCTCAGCCTGGGCGGCAGGTACCTGAAGTCCTCCTCCGGCTACGACCTGCTGAGCCTCTTCGTGGGCAGTGAGGGCACGCTGGGGCTGTTCACCCGCATAGGGCTGAGGGTGCTGCCAAAGCCCGAGCATGCTCAGGCTGTCTGCGCCGAGTTTGAATCGCCAGAGCAAGCCTGCAGGGCGGTTCTGCCGCTGCTGAGGCGGGCACGCATGCTCTCAGTGGTGGAGCTGATGGACGCCAGCGTGGTTGCCGCCACCGGCGGGGATGCCGCGCTCGCTGACTGGCAAGGCGGAGCGGTTCTGCTGTGCGAGAGCGAGGGGTTCTCTGAGCAGGCGGTGCAGGAGGATGCCAGCGGTGCTGCGGAGGTGCTGCGGGAGCAGGGCGGCAGGCTGCTTCAGGCAGAGGCGGAGCAGGTGTGGAGCTGCCGCAGGGGTGCCCTGCCGGCGCTTGCGGAGCTGGCTGAGAATCTGCTGCTTGAGGATGTCACTGTGCCAGTCTCTGCGCTGCCGGAGATGCTCAGAGCGGTGGAGGAGGTTTCGGAGAGGCATGGTGCAAGAGTGGCGGTCTTCGGGCATGCTGGAGATGGCAACCTTCACCCCACCTTCCTGTGGGATGGTGATGAGGCTCCGGAGGAGGCGATTGAGGAGCTCTTCAGGCGCTGCATAGCCCTGGGAGGCACTCTCTCGGGTGAGCACGGCATAGGCACGAGAAGCGCAGGTTCATGCACCTGGAGCACGGCAGGGCGCTGGAGCTGATGAGGAGGATAAAGCAGGCGGTTGATGCTACGGGGATGCTCAACCCGGGCAAGGTGGTGTAGTCAGCTTAATCTATATATACCCTGGCATCAATCCCTCCATTATGGGTGCTACAAGCAGCCTTACCGAAACCTTCAGAATGCTGCCGTCTCAGGAGCTGCTGGTGCCGGCTCTCACCTACTCCATACTCTCGCTGCCGACGCTGCTCCAGAGCTTCTCAGCCCAGGCGTCGTCCGGAAGCCTGGCGCTGGAGGTAGCCTACGCCGTGTTCCTGTGGCTGATTGCACCCTTCTTCACCGCGGGCATAATGGGCGTGGCGCTTGAGGCGAGGAGGGGCAACGCAACCATCTCAACCTTCTTCCAGTTCGGTAGAAGCAGGTACCTCAGCCTGCTCATAGCCACCGTGGTTGTGATAATAGCCGTGCTCGGCGTGGTCATGATTGCGCTGCTGGGAAGCATACTCGCATACCTTGCAGGGCGCATGGTGTCGGAGCAGGTTGCTGTGGTTGCGGTTGTGCTGTTCCTGCTGCTCTTCGGCATGCTTGTGATTGTGGCGGCGGTGCTGTTCAGCTTCTATGACGCATGTGTTGTGGTTGAGGATTCTGATCCCCTCTCAGCCTTCACGTGCAGCATGAGCTTCGTGAGGTCAAACCTCGTGCATGTTATAGCCTTCTTTGTTCTCGCTTTTGCAGTGTTTCTGCTGTTTTCTGTGCCAAATGCGGTTGCGATGCTGTACTATGTGCTCACCAGCCTGCCGGAGTTCTCCATGGGCATGCTTGAGAGCGAGCCCCTGCCGAGACCTGAGTTCGGCACCGCGCTGCTGGTCATACTGGGCACGATAATCACCAACACGCTTGTCACCGCGTTTATGCCAGCGTACAAGGCTGTATTCTACTCCAATCTCAGGAGGTAGGATATGAAGGTGGCTCTGAGATGCATCTCCTGCGAGAAAACCTACTCCCAGGACACCAGAAGCTACACCTGCCCGGAGTGCTCGGGTCTGCTTGAGGTGTGCATTGACCTGGATGAGGTGAGGCTCACCAAGGGTATGCTTGAGCAGCGCAGCTTCACGCTGTGGCGGTACCGTGAGCTGATGCCGGTGATGGACGCCAGCAGGGCTGTGAGCCTGCGGGAGGGCGGGACGCCGCTATACCGTGCCCCGGAGATCGCTGAGTATGCGGGGGTGCGGGAGGTGTACATAAAGAACGAGGGTGCGAATCCCACGGGCTCCTTCAAGGACAGGGGGATGACGGTGGGTGTCACCAAGGCGCTTGAGTTCGGAGCAAGGGCGGTGGGCTGCGCCTCCACCGGCAACACCTCAGCCTCACTCTCAGCCTACGCCGCAAAGGCTGGCATAAGGTGCCTGGTGCTGCTGCCGGCTGGCAAGATAGCGCTGGGCAAGCTTGCCCAGGCGGTGCTGCACGGTGCGACGGTGGTGGGGATCAGGGCGAACTTTGATGTGGCGCTCTCGCTGATCAAGGAGGCGTGCGCCAAGTACGGGGTGTACCTCCTGAACTCCATAAATCCCTGGAGGCTGGAGGGGCAGAAGAGCTGCGGGTTTGAGATCGCCGAACAGCTCGGCTGGGAGGTGCCGGACAGGGTGGTGGTGCCCATGGGCAACTGCGGCAACATCTCAGCCATATGGAAGGGCTTCAGGGAGTTCAGGAGCCTCGGGCTTATAGACGAGCTTCCAGCCATGACCGGCATTCAGGCGGAGGGGGCTTCGCCGGTGGTGGAGGCGTTCAGGGCTGGCAGGAGCGAGATAGTGCCGGTGAAGGAGCCCGAGACTGTTGCAACTGCCATAAGGATAGGCGCCCCTGTGAATGCCCCCAAGGCTCTGCGAGCCATAAGGGAGAGCGGCGGCTGTGCTGAGAGCGTGAGCGATGCCGAGATTCTTGAAGCCCAGAGGGTGCTTGCGAGGTGCGAGGGTGTGGGGGTTGAGCCCGCGAGCGCTGCCAGCGTGGCGGGGCTGCGGAAGCTGGTTGAGATGGGTGAGGTGGACAGGAGCGAGCGGGTGGTGTGCGTTACCACGGGGCATGCGCTCAAGGACCCCGAGATTATCTTCTCAAGGTATGAGAAGCCCCTGGAGATTGAGCCGAGCATACTTGAGCTCGGGAAGATTATATCCAGTGGTGCATGAAGTACGTTGTGGTTATTGGCGACGGAATGGCTGATTATCCCCTGGAGGAGCTCGGGGGCAGGACGCCCCTGGAGGAGGCTCACACCCCGAACCTGGACTACATCGCCGAGCGTGGCGCATGCGGGCTCGCAAGAACCGTGCCGGAGGGCATGCACCCGGGCTCTGATATAGCAAACCTGAGCATTCTCGGCTATGACCCGCGCAGGGTTTACACCGGCAGGGCGCCGCTTGAGGCTCTCAGC
>JAADFH010000128.1 GCA_013152995.1 Methanobacteriota archaeon | reverse complement strand
ACCGCACAGGCGGCTTCACCGAGTTCGTGCCCCTCTCCTTCGTGCACGCCAACGCCCCCATCTACCGCTCCGGCAGGGCAAGAGCGGGGGCGAGCGGCGTTGAAGACTTTCTGGTGCACGCCATCTCCCGCCTCTACCTGGACAACTTCCGCAACATCCAGGTGAGCTGGGTAAAGCTCGGCAGGAAGCTGGCGCAGCTCATGCTGTGCTTCGGCGCCAACGACTTCGGGGGCACGCTCATGGAGGAGCACATCTCAAGGAGCGCCGGGGCAAAGACTGAGATGCTCAGCGAGAGTGAGATACGCTCACTGATAAGCGAGGCAGGCTTTGAGCCACGCAGGCGGGACACCCTCTACAACCTGCTTTAGCTGCTTCAGTCCTGGCTGAGCAGCATGTGGGCAGAATCAAGCGCAAGCCCTGCGAGCTCCACACCCATGTCCTGAAGCTCGCCCATGCTTATCTTTATCACCTCAGGCTCCAGTATCTGCACCATCAGCGGCACGTACCTTATGCATATGCTGAGAAGCGAGCACGCATCGTTAACATAGGCGTCCACGCCCACTAAGTACCTGCCCCTGCCCTCTGGCGAAGGCTCCCACTTCGCCCTGCTCACCGCCGCCTCCTCGGCTATGTCGCCCACCAGAGCCTTCAGCGCCTCCTCACCGCTTCTTCCAGCAACCTCCGCCACAATCTTGGCATGAATCGCACCCTCCTCCAGCAGCTCATCAATCTCATAATCCTCAAGCCCCACCTGTGGCTCATACTCCTGGGAGGGATTGAACCTCAGGTTGCAGGTGGTGTACAGCGCCCTAAGGTTCTTTATAACCAGCCCCAGCGCCTCAAGCAGCTCCTTGGCGCTGACCTTCATACCCTCAGGCGCCCTCAGGTACACCGCAGAGGGTGCATACCTCAGGGAGCACATCAGGTACTCCTTGAGGCTCTCAAACTCCACCTCAAGCTCAACAATGCAGGAGTACAGCCCCTCCTGCAGCTCAGGCTCGGCAAAATCCTCCCTCCTGAGCCTCACACCCCTCTCAGCCCTGAGCCTCTGCACCAGCTTCCTGAGCTCATCCCTGGCAACAGCAGCGCTGTTACTCTGCGCCTCAATCATCAGCTCCGCGACTATCATCCTAACCCCTGTACATGCACGAGCCAGCCAGGAAGTGCTCGCAGGTGCGCCACACCTCTCTGGTCTCCCAGTTGTGCTCGCACACGTGGTATATGCAGCACATCCTGCAGGAGTCCCTCTCACGCTGACAGTTAACCTCCTTATACTCCGCATCACTCGCCTTGCACGTCATACTCATCCTCCGGCACAAACTTGAACCCGTAGTATATAAGCCCTGCCTCACCGTCCTCCTGAATCTTCCTGAACACGCTCCGCACCTTCATCCCTATCCTCACCTCCTCAGGCTCAACGTCTGCAAGCTGCGCCGTAACCATCGCGCCCTCCTCCAGCTTCACCAGCGCCATCACGTAGGGTGCGGAGCGCTCAAACCCAACAGGAGGGGTGCGTATCACCGTGAAGCTGTACACCTCACCCCTGCCCGAGAGCTGCACCTCCTCAAGCTCGCCCCTCCTGCGGCACCTCCTGCACAGGTTGCGCGGCGGAAAGTACACCTGACCGCAGCGCCTGCAGCGCCTGCCAATCATCCTGTACCTGGCTTTGGTGTTCCTCCAGAACCTGGGCACGCTCATCATGCTCATCACCTCTCCAGTATGTGCACAACCGCCGTGCCACCGCTCCCGCCCACGTTGTGGGTGAGCCCGATGTCAGCATCCACCTGCCTGCCGCCAGCCTCACCCCTGAGCTGCAGCACCACCTCAACCACCTGCGCCACGCCTGTGGCACCCACGGGATGTCCCTTAGCTTTAAGCCCGCCCGAGGTATTCACGGGAATCCTGCCGCCTATCGCCGTCTCTCCCTCCTCCGTAGCCCTGCCTCCGCTGCCCCTCTCCACCAGTCCCAGCGCCTCTATCGCGAGAATCTCACCTATGGTGAAGGCGTCATGCACCTCCGCCACCTGAATCTCCCCGGGAGAGCGCTTAGCTCTCGCGTAAGCCTCCCTGCCCGCGTTGTAGGTGGCATCCACAAAGGTCACGCTCTCCCTGCTGTGCAGCGCTATGCTGCTTGAAGCCTGCCCGCTTCCGGTGATGTACACCGGCGAGTCTGTAAACTCCCTTGCCCGCTCCTCGCTCGCGAGCACAACGCAGGCGGCGCCATCTGTTATTGGCGAGCAGTCCAGCAGGCGCAGCGGGTCTGCCACCAGCGGAGAGCGCAGCACCTGCTCAACACTTATCCTCACATGAAACTGCGCGTAGGGGTTGTGCATGGCGTTCTCGTGGTTCTTCACCGCCACCATGGCGAGCTGCTCCCTGGTGGTGCCGTACTCGTGCATGTGCCTCCTCGCCATCATTGCGTACAGCCCCGGGAAGGTCATGCCCATGAACGCCTCCCACTCGCTGTCGCTGGCTGTGGCGAGGGTTTGAGTGGTGCGCTCCGTGCTGAGGTCTGTCATCTTCTCCACCCCTCCAACCACCACAACCTCGTGCATTCCCGAGAGGATAGCCATGACACCCTGGCGTATCGCCAGCCCGCCAGAGGCGCAGGCTGCCTCAACCCTGGTTGCGGGTATCGGTGTTAAGCCTGCGTAGTCGGCAATCAGGCAGGAGATGTGCTCCTGGTCAATGAAGCGCCCGCCGGACATGTTGCCCACGTACAGCGCATCCACGTCTGAGCCGTCTATACCCGCATCCTCTATCGCCTGGGTGCCAGCCTCAACAAAGAGCTGTGAGAAGCTGGCATCCCAGAGCTCACCAAACTTTGTCAGCCCCACACCTATGACCGCTACCCTCTTCATGCCTCACACCTTTATCTTCCTTCTGAGCTTCGCATACTCCGCATAGCCTATGTAGCGCTTCCTCGCTATAAGGCTCTCAACCCCCGGAGCGAGCCCGCGGCACTGCTCTATGCGGCTCTCAACCACAATGCTCAGCGCATCACTGCCAGCACCCGAGCCAAAGGAGGTTACAAGAATCCTGTCCCCCGGCTCTGCAATGTCCAGCACCTTCGCCAGCCCCAGCAATGAGGAGGCTGAGTAGGTGTTGCCCACCCTGTCCACCAGTATCCCCGGCTCCACCTGCTCCTCTGTGAACCCCAGCCTGCTGGCAGCCACCCTGGGGAACTTGCCGTTGGGCTGGTGGAACACAGCATAGGTGAAGTCCTTTGCCTCAAGCCCGAGCTTTCTCATCAGCCCCTCCGCAGCGCCGCACACGTGCTTGAAGTAGGCGGGCATCCCGGTAAACCTCCCGCCGTGCCTGGGATAAGCCTGCCCCTCCCTGCGCCAGAAGTCAGGGGTGTCGGTGGTGTAGGAGTACATGCCCTCCACCCTGGCGAGGAGCCTGTCCCTGCCCACCACAAACGCCGCACCCCCCGCTGCCGCCGTGTACTCAAGCGCATCTCCCGGCGCCCCCTGGGCGGTGTCCGCGCCTATGGCGAGGGCGTACTCCGCAGCGCCGGAGCCAACCAGACCCAGGCAGGTCTGAAGCGCCGCGGTTCCAGCCTTGCATGCGAACTCGTAATCTGCGGCGGTAAGCTCGGGGGTTGCACCTATAGCTTCAGCGACGATGGTTGCGGTTGGCTTCACAGCATAGGGGTGGCTCTCGGAGCCCACGTAAACCGCACCTATGCGCTCCGCCTCAATGCCAGCACGCCTGACAGCGTAGCGTGCCGCCTCAACAGCTATGGTTGCGGTGTCCTCATCCATAGCTGGCACAGCCTTCTCGGCTATCCTGAGGGAGGACTTTATGGTCTCCGCATCAGCCCCCCACACACCTGCAATGTCCTCAACCCTGATTCTGAACCTGGGGATGTATGCACCGTAGCCAGTGATTCCAGCACTCATGAGCCCACCTACCTGGTTTTTCGTCTGAGGTTCCTTATTAATTCATCCCTGTCCCTGCACATGGAAACCGCCACGGGTATGCGCTCTATCTCCGCTATCTTTATCCCGAGGCTGTCAACCTCATTCAGACCGTGAAGCACCACCATCCCGGGCTTTATGGTTGACACGCGTATCGCAACAAAGGGCGACCTGCCGGCGCTCACCCCCGTGAAAATCAGCGCGCGCTCGGTGGTGAGCCCGTAGATCTTGAGAAACTCGTGGGCGGAGAGCTCAAGGATGGCGCGGTGAGAGTCAATAACCGTGTACCCGTAGAGGTACTTCTGCATGGAGTCGCTGGATGCCACAACCCTGCCCTTCACTATCTCCACCAGCTCCTCCGCATGCATGGGCTCAGCGAACTCGCGTATGTCAAGTATCGCCTCCGTGCGCAGCTCCCTGCCCAGCATGCGCTCGTAGGCTCTTGTGACCTTGCCACCCCTCGCCTCATCTAAGCTAAGAAGCGCCTCCACCATGCGCCTTATAACCGCAGCCCCCGGCGAGCGCCGCCTGCCGCTCTCGTAGTCGCTTATCACCGAGGTGCTCACCCCCATAGCTTCGGAGAGCTCCCTCTGGCTCACCCCGAAAACCTCACGCCACTTCCTGATTGTGGCAGAGGGTGAGGATGACAGCACTATCTCACCCGCTATCCTCCTTGACAGCTCCTCCCTGGGGTCCATGCACTCAGCTAACCTCGGGCATATATAACGCTTTCGGCATGCAACATGTGCAAGCGCGGCAATCGTCTTATGACAAAGGTTATATCCCACGCGCCAGAGGGTTAAGCGATGTTGAAGAAGCTGGCGGTGGGCGGCACCTTTGACTGCCTGCATGCAGGGCACAGGCAGCTGCTGCACACAGCCTTTGCGTACGGTGAGAGGGTGGTTATAGGTCTGACCAGCGACAGGATGGCGTCAGGCAAAGGGGCGAGCAGCTACAGGGAGCGGCTTGCGGAGCTGGAGCGCTTCCTTGAGCAGGAGGGGTACTCGGGCAGGGCGGAGATTGTTGAGCTCAACGACCCCTACGGCACCGCGGTGAGCGACCCGGAGCTTGATGGCATAGTTGTTACCGAGGAGACGCTTGAGCGTGCAAGGGAGATAAACAGAATCAGGGAGCGCAGGGGACTGGGGAAGCTTGAAATCCTGGTGGTGCCCATGGTGCTTGCCGAGGATGGAATGCCCGTGTCTTCGGAGAGGATAAGAAAGGGGATGATAGACAGGGAGGGCAGGGTATGCGCATCGCGGTGGGCTCACTGAATCCCGTGAAGGTTGAGGCTGTGCTCAGCGTGGCGGAACAGCTCTTCGGCAGCGCCCAGGTGGAGGGGGTTGAGGTCAGGAGCGGAGTGGGAGAGCAGCCGGTGGGGATGATGGAGACGGTGCTGGGTGCTGTGAGAAGAGCCAGAGCGGCGCTGCTCCAGAGGGATGCAGACTTCGGTGTGGGGATAGAGGCGGGGCTTATAGAGGTGCCATTCACGCTAACAGGCTACCTGGACGTGCAGGTGTGCGCTGTTGCAGACAGGCGATGCATTACCCTGGGCATGGGCTCGGGGTTTGAGCACCCGCCGGAGGTTGTCAGGGCTGTGCTGGCGGGCGAGGAGGTGGGTGAGGTGATGGAGAGGCTTACGGGTGTGAGGGATATTGGAAGAAAGCAGGGTGCAATAGGCTTTCTCAGCAACAGCCTGCTGGACAGAACCGAGCTCACGAAGCAGGCGGTGTTCATGGCGTTTCTTCCCAGGCTCAGGCGTGAGCTTTACAGGATTTAGCACGGCACGTTTGCGTGCATGCACGGAGGTGGTGTATGTGAAGATAACCTACCACGGGCATGCGTGTTTTGAGCTCTCGGGCAGCAGAAGGGTGCTCATAGACCCCTTCATCTCGGGCAACCCCTCTGCCAGAGTGAAGCCGGAGGAGCTTGAGCCTGAGGTGCTGCTGGTTACCCATGGACATGAGGACCACCTGGGAGATGCTCTGGATATAGCGAAGAGGGCAAAGCCGGAGATAGGTGTGATACACGAGCTTGCGGTGCTCTTCCAGGAGCACGGAGTTGAGGCTACGGGTATGAATATCTACGGCAGTGCCGAGCTGGCTGGTGTCAGGGTCACGCTGCTGCCGGCGCTGCACTCCAGCAGCTACGCCGGAAGGTACACCGGCTCAGCGTGCGGATACCTGGTGGAGATGGACGGCAGGAAGGTCTACCACGCCGGCGATACCGGGCTCTTCGGGGACATGAGGCTCATAGGTGAGCTCTTCTCCCCGGAGGTTATGCTGGTGCCTGTGGGGGACAGGTACACCATGAGCCCCGAGCTGGCTGTCAGGGCGGTGGAGATGGTGAAGCCAGAGCTGGTGATACCCATGCACTACCGCACCTTCCCGGTGCTTGCCCAGAGCATAGGCGCCTTCACCGAGGGTGCGGAGAAGGCTGGCGCCAGAGTGGTGGTGCTGGAGCCGGGGGAGAGCCACGAGCTCTGAGGGCTGGCTGCAGAGATAATTTTGGAAAACTCCCCCTCCTCCAGATTTTCTTTATGTAAACAGAAAGGTATTACTTGATGCTTGGACTCCCGGGTTAAAAGGGAGTCTGCCATGCCTGCCGTTGAGAAGATTCTGACGCTGCTCGCCCTGGGTGCGGTGTTCGGGTTTGCGTACTACTCCCTGAACTCAACGCCTGTGATAAGCGACAGCAACTTTACGTACATAGCAGAGCTGGAATGGTACAAGACGTACGAGGAGGGGCTGAGGGAGGCAAAGCTGCAGAACAAAACCCTAATGGTCTACTTCTGGACGATATGGTGCATATACTGCGAGAAGTACCATACCGAGGTGTTTTCACGCCCTGACATCAACGCCATTCTCTCTGAGAGGTTCGTGAGGGTGGCGGTGGATATGGATGTGAACAAGCAGGATACCAGGCGTTTTGGTGTGCAGGCGCCACCCTACATAGTGTTCATGACCCCCGAGGAGAGGGTGATTATGAGGGTGCCTGGCTACGTGCCCGCTGATGAGTTCAGGAATATCCTTGAGAGTGTGCTGGCAGAGGGGGGCGCATGAACGGAGACCTGCTGCTGTATGCTGCCTTCGCCGGTGGGGGCTGTGCCGCTGCGGGAATCCTGCTGGGCAGGGAGAGGCTGAGAAGATTCGGGGTGGTGGCGCTTTTCGGCTTTCTGCTCACCGCAACGCTGGTGCTCAGCTATGCCTTTGCGGTGAGCGACTTCAGCTACTACTACGTATGGAAGTTCAGCAGCTCGGTGTACCCGCTGTACTACAAGCTCTCCGGGGTGCTGGCAGGGCAGGAGGGTACGCTGCTTTTCTGGGCTATGCTGATTGCCGCAGGAGGGCTGTGGCTTGAGAGGAATTCTTCGGAGCTCTCCAGGCGGGCGCAGCTCGTGGTGGTGGGGCTTGCGCTGTACTTCACGGGCATGACGCTGGTTCAGTCGCCCTTTGAGCCCTACCCGGGTTCGCCACCACCAGAGGGCTACGGGCTTAACCCGCTGCTGCTGGACCCCTGGATGGCTCTGCATCCCCTGACCACCTTCCTGGGCTACGGTGCCACCGCCGTGCCCTTTGCAGGGGCTGTGGTTTATCTGCTGATGAGCGCAAGGGGCTCAAGCGATGCGGCGTGCAGGGAGTGGGTTACCGAGGGGCTGCAGTGGCTCAGGTACGCCTGGCTCTTCTCAACCATATCCATGGCTTTTGGGGGTATATGGGCGTACAAGACCCTCGGCTGGGGTGGTTTCTGGGCGTGGGACCCCGTGGAGGCGTCAATGCTGTTGCCCTGGATGGTGATGACCGCAGCACTGCACCTGAGCGTTGAGCACAGGAGGAATATGCGCAGGTACAGTGTGCTCGCACCGCTGCTCACCGCCTACTCCTTCACCTTCACGGTGTTTGCAACCGCCGTTACGAGAAGCGGAATCTTTGAGAGCGTGCACGCCTTCATAGCGGGTGGCGCGGGGAAGTATGTGATGGTGCTGCTGGGCATCTCTGCCGCGGTGCCGCTGCTGCTCGGGCTGTGGAAGTGGTACAGGTTCAGGAGCAGCATCAGCAGGAGCACGCGCAGGGAGGAGATATTCTACGCAGCGGTGCTGGTGCTCATAGTTATGACCTTCATCGTGTTCTACGGTGTGAGCTTCCCGCCGGTGGTGAAGCTTCTGACTGCGAAGAAGTATGCGGTGACCAAGCAGTTCTTCAACCTCTGGCTGTATCCCTTCTTCCTGCTGCTGCTTCTGATTACGGGGCTGGGGTTGAGTTATTCAGAGAGCAGAAGAAGGGAGGCGATGAGGGAGTTCCTGATTTTCTCGGCTATTACGGTGCTGGCGGTGTTCATAAAGCCGGGGGAGAACTTCAACATTGTTGACTACACTTCCTTCATATCCGCCAAGAAGCCCCTGCTGTACGCCACCGTGGGGGAGATTTCGGCGCTGAGCGTGCTGCCGCCTGTGGCGTACATACTGTACGCGTGCAGCATCAGAGCCAGGCTAATGGGGCTCAGGATGCGGGAGATGGGGGTGGTGCTGATTCATGGCGGGCTCGCGGTTATCGCAATCGGGGTGGTTTTTTCTCCGCTGTTTACCTCGGAGTTCTCTGCCTCTTTCCAGAGGAGTGAGGTTGGGATGGAGAAGCCGCTGATGTACGCGGAGTTTCATGAGGGGTTCGGAAGGCTTGGTACCTGGGGGGTGCACACCAAGGAGGTGCCCAGCGAGTACAGTGCGGTGCTGCTGGGGGTCAGGGAGTATCTTGAGGGGCTCAAGACCGAGGGGTACTGGAGGAGCGTGAGCGAGCTCATGCGTGCTAACCTCAGCGAGGGTGAGGTGTACAGCGTCAGGGGCTACGTGGACCAGGCGGTGCTCACGGAGCACGCCATGTTTATCAGGCTCGTGGACGGTGGGAGTAGCCTGTGGGTGGCTGCACCCCCCTACAGGCTCAGCAAGGGCGAGGAGGTGGTGGCTACGGGCATGGTGCTGCTGGATGTGCCGCTGCCGGATGGCACCACGGGTGCGGTGCTGCTAAGCGAGAGACTGAGCTTCCTGGAGGAGATGGCTTTCAGAAGGGTGCAGGAGGTGGAGATTGAGGTGCTCAGAGGCGGCAGAACCATCGCAGAGGGTGTGATGAAGTATGAGACCTACAGCAACGGTGATGCGAGGCGACCGATGATTGACCGCAACCTGTGGGGGGATGTGTTTGCGGTGCTTGACATGAAGGTGGGGGATGAGGTCTCAATGACTGTCAGAATCAAACCCTTCATAAATCTGGTATGGATTGGGGTGGCACTGTTCGTGCTGGGAATCGTGCTGTGCATACTGCAGGAGAGGAGGCTTGAAGCTCACCGGTCCATGATGCAGTGAGCTTTCACATCCCCCTTTTTGCCGCACTTGTACCTGGTCAAGCCGTCGCACATGCTCACGGGTATGCTGCACTTCTCACACTTCTCAAAGTCCAAGGCATCACCTCTTTAAAATCAGGAAACCCTTACGTCGTAAAAGCTTGCGGACTTAGTAGCCTGCCCTGCTACAAAACACTGAAACTGGATGGGCAGTAGTTGCGTTACCTTCCGTACTTAATCTCTTCTGCTATGCCTATGTAGTTCTCTCTCCAGGCGTTGGCGGTCTCGTATCTATCCTTTCCTGCCAGGATGTAAACCTTCTGTCCCGCCCTGAAGGCGTCCCTCTTCTTCAGGTGCACCCTCCCGCGCAGTATCTCGGCACGCTCCTCCTCGGTTGTCAGGTTATTCACGATTTCGCCCACGCCCTCATAAGCCTCGTGACCGCCCAGGATGATGAGGTACCTCTCGCCGAGGTAGTCGCTGAAGTTGCTGGCGTTCACTATGTGGAGCCTTATCCCGAGGGACTCAAGATAGCTCACGAGCTCTTCCGCAAGCGCCAGGTCTATGCTGTTCGCAAGGAGCACCGCCTCCGGCACATATACACCACCGCCTCCACCGCCTGCAGCAGGAGCAGTGGCTGCGGGGGGTGGGGCTGGCCTGCTGAGAAGCCCTCCGAGGGCATATAAACTGGTGCTGTTGACCACCGCATAGGCAGTATTGCTCGCAGTATCCACACCCGCCTCATAAACAAAGACCTCTGTACCCGGCAGGGTTGAGTTGACATGAGCACGGGTGCTGAGCCATGCGGAGCCATTCCAGTAGAAAACTGCAAGGGTGTCCTCGTCCATGCCGGAAACCTCAGCATCGGAATAGTGAAGCTCAACTCTGATTCTGCTGACATTCTCAAGGGGGCTCGTATTGAAAATCCTGACGTACTTGAGTGCCTTCTCCGCCTTTGCGCCACTTGTTGTGGTGTTTAAAGCCATGAGCCCGAAGGTGCCACTATCCGGGGATACCTGAGCACTTATGTTGACCACCGCACTTCCACCACCGACTGCCGAGACCCTGACAAAAACGTGGCAGTTGCTCTGCCTGTCTATAACCTCCACTTCAGTGCCGGCGTGCACCGCGCTTGAGTTCTTAAGGGTCAGAGGCGCGCGTATCAGGGGAAGGTAGTCGGGAATGCTCAGGTTTCCGCCCGCGTTGTATGGAGTATCGCCTATCCAGTCACAGTCAGCGTCTGCAACTGAATAATCGCTCCACCAGTTCCCGCCAATGTATTTACCGCCGACTATGCTTTTGCCGGACTTCTTGCTGGTGTTCCATGCATTTCCTGCGCTGTCAAAGGCTCCGCTTTCGTTGAATATGTTGTTGTAGATTGAGTTTCCTGTTGCGTATGAGCTGTTCATTACCACACCAAGTGGATTTGAGATGAAAACGTTTCCGTAAACTCTCGCCTCCTCACCGAGTATCTCAACGCCGTACGTGTTTGATTCAAATGTGTTGTTCTCTATGATTATGAGGTTGCCTATTCCGTTAACACCTACCCCGGTTGGGTTTCTCGCTATGGTGTTGCCTGTTAGATTTGAGGAATCATAGCCGTCAAATGAAATGCCATCAAAGATGTTTTCCGAGATGCTGTTCCCTGAGATGCTCAAACCGCAGCTGGCATCGCAGTTTATTCCGATGCTGTTCCCGCTTATGTTGTTGCTATCTATGATGTAGCCATTAACATCACCCCAGTCAAAGAATATGCCATCACCGCTGTTGTTGTATATTACGTTGTTCCTGACAACGGTATCATCACCGTCCTCCTCAAACTCTATGCCATCATCGCCATTGAACGCTATGAAGTTGTTCTCAATCGTGTTGTAATCAATGTAGTCCTCGTCAAAGTATATTCCATCTCCGGCATTGTGCGTTATTGTGTTGTTCGCTATGATGTTGTGTCTGACATAGTCGTCGTTAAACTCTATTCCATCATTTCCATTGTTGCTTATGTTGCTGTTTGTTATGTTGTTATAGTCATCGCTGCCAGCACCAAAATAAATTCCATCCCAGCCGTTGAATGTCAGGGTGCAGCCATCTATAACGTTATAGTCGCTGCTATAGTAGAAGTATATACCGCGACCAGAGTTATTTGAGAGTGTGCTTGATGAAATAGTGTTGTAATCTCCGAATACATAGATACCATGCCGGTTGTTTGAGGATGTGATATTCTTCATGATAACGCCATCTGACATGAGGATTATTCCGTTGTTCTTCTTGATATCTGAGCCGGAAACTGTTATGTTTTCCAGAACTGAGTTGTCTGCGTCGCAGAGTAACAGCTCCGAGAAAACCCTGTTTGAGAGGTTGACGGCTGTGTTGTAAAAGCCTATCTCCCTGCCTCCAGAGCCTGTGTTGTCTATGATGGTGTTCTGGCAGCTTGTGGAGTAAATATCATACACCACGCTCTCAGCGAAGGTGTTGTTTGCGATGAGGTTCCCAGAGGAGAAAAGGATATACAGAGCCATACCAGCGTTGCTGACATTGTTTTCCAGAACGGTGTTGTTTGAGGAATCTGATATGCTTATTCCGTAATTTCCTGCACTGATATTGTTTCCGGTTATGGTGTTATTGGAGGACATACGGAGGTCTATACCATTGGATGTGATTGAGTTCAGCCCACTGGCAGTTACCAGCGAATCGCTGACGTTGTATAGGTATATGCCCGTAATCCAGTTAGTGATAACAGCATTCTTTATCGTTACATTTATAGCGTTCGTAACCCTTATGCTTATGCCGCTTGAACCCGTGCCGTCAATCACATAGCCTTTAGCATCAAGAATAACATTGCTTGCTGTTATGTCTATACATGGTGAAGTTACCGGGTTAGTTATATTTTTTATAAGTCTGTAGTAGCCAGATGCGTTTATTGTTTTGCAGACATCTACTGCCATTGTGTCAATCGTGAAATAAACGAGCTCTCTTGAGTTTATGCTGCCCAGAGTATCGTTTGCATAGATTCTGATATAATGCTGACCGTTGCTGAGCTGTGGGGTTGTGCCCGTGTAGTATCCGGCTGTTGGGGAGAGAGTTATGTTTATCGTTCCGTCAATCTCTGCTATAACACTGCTTATCCCATTGTTGTCGGTGGCACTCACATTAACAAGAACCGACGTTGATGTATAGGTGGTGTTTTGCGGGGATATGATAGCCACTGAGGGTGCCATAGAAACTGTAAAATGCACGATTTCGCTTGCATTAACATTTCCAAAGCTGTCATTTGCGTAGATTCTTATGCTGTGCTGACCCTCAGTTAAGGCTGGAGTTGTGCCGGTATAATAACCAGCACTCGGGCTGAGCGTTATATTCTGCGAGCCATCTATCTCCGCTATTACACTGCTCACCCCACTCGGATCGCTGGCAGAGATATTGATCTGAAGTGTGGTGTTTGAGTGGGTTGCATTCTGGGGCGAGATTATGCTCACCCTCGGCGGTGTTAAATCTGTGAAGGCAAAGAGGTAGGCGTTGCTGCTGTCTTGCCCGTTTATGTAAACTGTGCCGTCGCTGGCTATGGCAGGAGAGGAATATCTGGAGTCGAACCCTGGCAGGCTCCATCTCAGCGTGCCGTCGTTCGGGTTGATGGCGTAGATCCCGCCTGCGGTGCCAACATAAACAGTGCCGTCATTAGCTATGGCGGGAGAGGAGGTATAAACATCGCCGGGTATGGCACTGCTCTTCCACTTCAGCGAGCCGTTGGGGTAGAAGGCAAAGAGGTAGCTGCTGCCGCTAAAACCGTACGACACCACGTAAATCGTGCCGTCATTAGCTATAGCGGGGGAGGACTCAATATATCCGCCGGTTGTGTAGTTCCAGTTGAGGGTGCCGTTGGGGTAGAGGGCGTAGAAGTTGGCGGGACCGCCGTATGGATGCCTTATGCCGAAGTAAACTGTGCCGTCACTGGCTATGGCGGGAGGCGACTGCACCAGACCTTCGGTCGTGTACTTCCACCTGAGGGTGCCGTTGGGATAAATCGCGTGGAGATTGTAGTCCTGCACCCAGACTGCATTCGTGCCCACGTAAACCGTACCATCGCTGGCTATCGCGGGGGAGGACCTTATGGCTCCGCCGGAGGTGTAGCTCCACCTGAGGGTGCCGTTGGGGTAGAGGGCGTAGAGGTTGTTATCATCGGAGCCGAAGTAGACCGTGCCGTCACTTCCTATAGCAGGGGAGGACTGCACTATTCCAGAGCCGGCGGTAAAGTTCCACTTCTGAGTGCCGTTGGGGTAAAGGGCAAAGAAATAGCCACTCATGTAGCCAATATAAATCGTGCCATCGCTAGCTATGGCGGGAGCCGAGTTTGTACCGCCACTCATGCTTACGTTCCACTTCTGAGTGCCGTTGGGGTAAAGGGCGTAGAAAATGTTAGAGGCTGGCGAGCCCGTGTAAATGGTACCATCAGCGCCTATGACAGGAGATGAGCGCGTACCGTAGGTGGAAGATGGCCCGAGGGTGAAGTTCCACTTCATGCTGCCCTCCCCGAGCCCAGGATAGGGCGCAAAGCCGGTGTTGTTCAAATCGCGCTGGAACTTGGGCCATGGTGAATTTGCGAGTGCAGGGAGAGAGATGTTGAAGTAAACGAAGATGCTGGAATTAACATTTCCAAAGGTGTCGTTGGCGTAGATTCTGACGCTATGCTGACCGTTGCTCAGAGTGGGAGTTGAGCCAACGTAGTAGCCGTTCTGCAGGGTGAGGGTTACATTTACCGAGCCGTCCACCTCGGCTATTACCGTGTCAATCCCGCTCGGGTCATAAACAGAGGCGTTTATCTGCACGTTCGGAATGGTATAGGTGGTGTTCCGGGGCGAGAGCAAGTTCACCCTCGGCGGTGTAAAATCGCTCAGCGCGTAGAGGGTGCCGTTGCTCCCCTCCACCGCACCGAAGTAGATCGTGCCATCGCTCCCTATTGCCGGAGATGACCTGACAAAGCCGTTGGTTCCGAACTTGC
>JAADFH010000127.1 GCA_013152995.1 Methanobacteriota archaeon | reverse complement strand
TTTTCAGACTGATTGAGCTCAGCAGAACCGCTGAGATGCTTAAAGTTGAAGTAAAGCACGAACTACCTCACTTAGCAAGATACTGCATCTCTCTCCTGTCCCTCTTCTTTATCCTGCTTCTCGGTCTGAGTCAGGTCAGCCACGTGCCAGTCAGCACCATCGCCGGCGGCTCCTATCTCTCAATTATAATGCTCACAGGCTCCCTGCCGCTTATAGTCATGATAGTCCACACCCGCATGCGCTCAAAAGCAGACGAGCTGAGATAGCCCCTGGGGTCTCCTCGGCTACTTCGTCACCTTCGGAATTTTTTCTTCCGTTTACATAACCTTCCGCTCCGCAGGTGAAATCAGCGTAATGCAGATGCTCGCCTTTGCGGGGTACATCCTCTCTCTGGGTCTTGAGCTCCATGCGCTGCTTGCAAGCTCCGGTGTAAGGTGTAAGAGCACCCAGAATCAGAAGCATGGACGAGCTCCTCAACCACCACGCAAAGTACTGGATACATCCAGAAACCCTGGAAATGCTGACAAAAAGGATAAAGCAGAGGCTGAAAGATGAGCTGCCAGAGGTTGAGAACATGAGCTTTGACACATCCTCCAGGAGCTTCAACTTTGAAGGATGCAGCGAAAAAACGATAAACGCCGCTGCAACAGCCCTCCTTCTGGAAATGTACTCATTTGAAGACCTGAAAGGATTCTCAATCAGGCGCACAAGCATAGACGAACTTAAATCAGAGATAGAGGAAATTCTCGGCATGGAAGTTCTGAGCCTACCCTGAGCCTACCTGAAGACATAAAACAGAACTTTGATACCGACAAGTACTATCCAGAACTGCTGAGATACGTGATTAAAGAGCTTAGCAACGAGCTTTCACCATTTGTACCCGAAAAAGAGAGTATAATGATAATGAACAGGCTCGGCAAATGCAGCATAGCCTTCAGCAAGATGTGCTCGGGGGACATACCCGAGAGGATGAGTGAAAAAGAATTCTGCGATTGCCTGCAGAGCTACATCGCAGCACTTGAAGAGAAGTTCCCCTTTGAATACTCGCTATTCAGAACTGCCGTTGTCAGAAAAACCGCAGAGCTTCTCTCAGCATACGGAATACGCGTTGAGAAGGCTCTCAGAATCGTCCCAACAGGCATAAGGCATCTTGACGATGCTCTCGGTGGTGGTCTGCCGAAGAGCACATCAACGCTGCTTGTTGTAGAACACCCACGCGCCAGAGACATCTTCCTGAAGAGCTTCATTATCAGCGGCATTGAGAATGGCGAGCACGTGGTGTTTCTGAGCACAGAAATGGAGTACATGCATATCAGAGATGCAATCATCTCAGAGACAGGTACAAAGAACATAAAAAACCTCAGATACCTGGACGTCAGCGGCTCTCCCGGCTATCCCCAGGGAAGCATTGTGAGCGAGAACGGGCGCACCATAGTACCCCTGAACAACATAATGATTCAGCACGCTCTGGTGAAGAGCATCAAATCCCTGCCAAAAGAGGAGCACAAGAGGGTTGTAATAGACGCCATGCGCGGTCTCGCCCCCTACTACGACGCCGAGGACATCCACAGAATGCTTGCCACGTTCATAGAAGGTCACCGGAGATGGAACTGCACCCTGCTGGTCACCTGCTACCCGGAGCTGGGGTGGTGCACCGGCGAGCTCAAGAAGATATTTGATAGCGTCATCGTGCTCACCATCTCCGGTGGTGAGGTCAGAGCCATCATAGAGAAGTTCTACGGGGGTGTGCCGGAGGAGAAGCTCGTCAACCTCACCCCCGCATAGCTCTACTTTGCAAGCTGCGCCTCAAGCACGAAGTCGTTTGCAATCTCCCAGAGCACCGTCTTTATCTCCTGCTGCAGCTCCTCCATCTCCTTTCTGCCGCCGTAGAGCGCCGGCTGCAGCGGCTCCATGAGTATGTCCGCAGCCCTCAGCGCACGCTCCCTCGCATCAAGCCTGGGATCGTCCAGCACCTCCTTTGCGCGTCTCGCCACCTCCTGAATGTGCTCCGGCACCTTCTGGATGCCTATCTGCCTGAGCTTCTTCTGCACCGCCTTATCCTCTGGATTAAGGAACAGGTCAAGCGAGTAGGATATCCGCTTTGCCGCTTCTATGGTCTTAGCCTGCTTCTCCACCCAGTCCAGGCTGTATCGCACCACGCTCAGCCTGCGCATCGCCTCCTCAATCACCAGCCTGCGTATCGGCGCAGGAAGCTGCTCATCACCCTGAAGCTCTGCAAGCAGCGCCTCAGCACGTGCTATCCTCTGCCTGGCATCCTGAGAGGTATCCTTGAGTATGCTCTCAATCTCAGCCACCTTCTCTCTGGCAGAGTCAGGCACGTCCTCAAGCTTCAGACCCATGGTCCTGAGCATCTCCTTTGTCTCCCTGTCCTTGCCCACAAACACCTTCAGGTTCTCGGCAATCATGCTCAGCTCACGGTCAGCAAAACTCTCGGTCATGAGGTACACCTCCTCTGCATAACTCTGGATGCGGGATATAAATAATTTTTTAAGGTTATGCTGCCCCCATCTCAGAGCGCTGCGGTGGCAGGATGGTGGAAGCTTGAAGTTTGTGAACAGGTACTCCGGCTATGTGGTCATAAACCCGCTGATGCGCGGGGGCATACTCCCGCAGGAGGTGCAGGAGCAGCTCTGCCAGGAGGGCTGGCTTGAGATAGGCTACAGCGTGTGCCACGACTGCATAGAGGGCAGGAGCAGCCTCATTACCAAGCCACCCGTGCGTCAGTTCCTGAAGCAGGTGGCAGAGTTTTTCGGGGGTGATGAGGCTGAGCACACCTTCGGATGCAGGGCTGCGCAGTACGTGGTGATGAAGACCATTGCGGAGTACGCAAAGGAGGAGAAGCTTGAGCCCGTGGTTGTTACAGACCCCAACTCCCACTACTCCACCAACATCGCGGCTGAGATGGTTGGTCTGCGGGTCGCTGAGCCCCCGCACACAGGTTACCCCGAGTACAGGGTGACGGTGGAGGCGTTCCAGGAGAAGATTGAGGAGGTGGGCAGGCCGGCGCTGGTGGTTGCCACGCACGCCGACCCCTACTTCGGCAACATTGAGCCCGTGGAGGAGCTGGGCAAGCTGTGCGAGGAGCTTGAGGTGCCCTTCATGGTGAAGCCTACACCGCTGGCGTCGCCCCTGTGGATATGAAGCGGATGCGTGCCGACTTCCTCACGGTGAGCGCCCACAAGAGCATGGCTTCCTTAGCACCTCTGGGCTTTGTGGTAACTAACTACGAGTGGAGCAAGCGAGCCTTTGCGCCCTCAAAGTCAAAGGCTGAGTGGACGGGCAGGGTGTTCGGCAAGAAGCTGCCGAATGTCTTCGGGTGCAGTATCGGCGGGCTGCCCCTGATTTCAGCCATGCTCAGCTTTGATTACGTCAAATCAAGGGTGAAGCGCTGGGAGGAGGAGATGAAGAAGACGAATGAGTTTGTTGACCGCCTTGAGGACATAGGCGGCGGCGACATAATGCTGCTCGGCGAGCGCCCGAAGCGGCACCATCTGCTGCACTTTGAGACACCCCTCTTCTGGGAGATTTCCAGGAAGCACAGGCGCAAGGGCTTCTTCCTGGCTGAGGAGATGCTGAAGCGCCGCATAGTGGGGCTGCACAAGGGGCTGAGCAAGCACATAAAGCTGAGCGTTTACGGGCTGAGTGATGAGGAGATTGAGCGGGTGCTTGCTGCGTTTGAGGAAATCGCAGAGCTCAGGGAGAAGCTTTAG
>JAADFH010000126.1 GCA_013152995.1 Methanobacteriota archaeon | reverse complement strand
AGCTCCTCAAACACCCCCAGCACCCTCTCGTGCGGAAGCTCAAGCACCCTGTCAGAGGCGCACAGCATACCCTACTGATACTCCCTCCAGGTGTACCTGCACTTCGTGCACCTGTAGAACCTGGTCTCAGCCTCGTCTGCCTTGCGTGTCTGCAGCAGCCACCACTCAGCCTCAAGGTTGCCGCACTTCCTGCACTCCGCCCTGGTCGTGGGAAGTGTTCTCACCTCCTCCTCAACAACCACCACCTCGCTCTTCTTTCCGCCGCCCTCCGTGACTATCCTGTACTCATCCTCATTCTCCAGCTCCTTTACCTCTCCGCACTTGGTGCACACCAGCTTCCCGTCCTTTGGAAGCATCAGCCCGCCACACTCACAGAACATTTCCAGCCCTCTCCAGATAGTCCTGTATTATCTTTACGTGGTCAAAGGCGAGGGGAAGAGCAAGAGCCTCCTCCGGCTCAAACAGTCCCACGCCGGCGGCATCGCTGCCAGCCTCGGGCTTGCCTCTGCCCCTGAGCACGAAGCACACGCTCACCACGTGCCCCCTCGGGTCCCTCTCGGGCGCAGAGTAAACCCCGAGCAGGGAGACAATCTCGGCCTCTATGCCCGTCTCCTCCCTCACCTCCCTGAGCACCGCCTGCTCCACGGTCTCGCCGCACTCCACGAACCCGCCAGGCAGTGCCCAGCTGCCTGCGAAGGGCTCATTAGCCCTGCGAATCAGCCTGCCCTCCAGGTTGAGCACCGCATCCACCGCAAGCGCGGGCGCAGGCACCCCCCTGCACCTGCAGAAGCACTCAGCCACCTCTCACCGCCTCCCAGCTGCGCCTGAGCAGCGCCGCAAACGCCTCAGCCTCGCTACCCTGCCTCAGCCCCCGCTCAAGCACCTCAACGCACTCCTCCAGGCTCAGCCTGCGCAGCAGCACCGCCTCCGCGATTATGCTCTCTGCAAAGTCGCCAAGGCTGTGCCTCGTGCCCCTGTCAGCGTACCCCCGCAGCCCCGCGAGCTGCACCGCCCTGGCAAGCACTGCATTCGGCACCTTCCTGCCAGCCACCCTCCCTGTGGCTCTGGAAAGTGCCAGCGAGTAGCTCAGGTTGACTATCCCATCTCCAATCTTCGCCAGCTCCTCAAACCCTGCCCTGAATCCGAGAAGCGGATACACCCTCTGCCTCATGGCAGCTTACCTTCAAGCTCCTGGAACTCCCTCTTTATGCCCTCAAGCACCTGCTTCAGCACAAAGCGTGGCGGCGAGGGTATTCCGTAGTCCAGCTTCTTAGCCTCCTCCACGTACTTCTTCAGTATGGACTCGGGGATGCCGGTCTTCTCAGCCAGCTCCTTCACGTTAGCCGAGAGCAGCATGTTTGCGCTCTTTATGCCAGCTGCCTCAAGCTGCTCCTTCCTCTTCGCCCCTATCCCCGGCACAGCCGTGAGCTCAACCTCTCTCTCGCCCTCTCTCGGGACCTCCACGCCCTCCTTCACCTGCAGGAACACCACAGGCTCGGAGACCAGGGGGTGCTCTATCCTGTAGGAAGCCACCTCCACTCTGGGGTCCCTGCTCAGCGCCTCTCTGAGCAGATTGCAGAAGGTGTGGTCCTCTCCAGCAACTTCAAGCTCCAGCATGGTCTCATCCTCTGCAATCACCTTTATCTCCATCATCCACCACCTATATTATCCCCTTGCCGTAGTTTGAGGAGTACTTTCTCGTCTCATGCCTGCCGCAGTTCGGGCACACTAAGCGTGAGCCCTCCAGATTCAGGGGCAGGTTGCAGCTCGTGCAGTAGGCTTTTATGGCTCCCAGCGGACGGTCAACGGTGCTCAGGGCTATGGGTATGCGCTTGGTGTTGGTGACCTTCGCCAGCACTATGTCACCAGCCTTGATTTCCCTGTCAATATCCTGCACGTAGTTCGGACGGAGCTGGGAGATGTGTATGGTGCCGTACACGTTGCCCGGAAGCTCACGCTTGGTGTGAACCAGGCGTATCAGCTTAACCAGTGCAAACTGCTGCTTCACATCAACAACCCTGCAAACCGCCACATCGCCCACCCTCGGTTCGGGGACGGTGGTGTGCGGCACCACCTCAATTCTGCGGTCCTTCATGTTTATCCTGAGCACTCCCGTGAGGGAGGCAAATATCCTTCCGTCCTCCTCGTAGGTGCCCCTTCCGGGTATGAACTCCTCGCTGAACCCCAGCTCTGTGCCGGGTACCACAAATTCTCCAGCCTTCTTCATTCTGTTCTCCTCCTTTACTCCACAAGTATCCTGTAGATGTCAACATCCACGTGCTTCCTTTCCTTCCTGTGGAATTCGTAGCTTCTTGGAAGCTCAAACACCACCTCTACAAGCTCCGCTGCCCTGCACCCCAGCTCCTTCAGGTAGCGGAGCACAAAATTTCTGGTTGAGCGCTTGTGTATTGAGTAAACCACAGGCGCTATCTCCACAGCCTTGCTCAGAAACACCCTGTCCGCACCCCTGCGGTGCACCCCAAAGGGAGGGTTCTGAAGCACGGTGTCTGCTCTCCCTGAGATGCCTCTGACGTCCTCTCTGATAAACTCTATGTTATCAATGGCAAATTTTCCCGCATTCTGCTCGGCTATGCGCAGCGCCTCCTCGTCAACATCCACGCACACCACTCTCTTTGCTCCGAGGAGTGCAGCCCCTATGCCCAGCCTGCCTGTGCCCGTGCCCAGGTCATAGACCACCCTGCCGCGTATATCCCCCCTGAGCAGCGCAAGCACGAGCATCTCCGCTGCAACTCCAGCGGGGGTGACGTACTGTTCAAGCTCAATCTTCGGCGACTCAAATCCCCTGCACCTCTGCAGCGCTATTTCAAGCTCCTTCTTGTCCATATCTCCCCCTCAGGGTGTATATGAGGCTGCACACACTCAGCGCCAGGTTCACTGCAAGCATGACCTGCACCATCTGCAGCGGTGTGGCGTTGAAGAGCAGCAGCAGCACAACCTCAAGCAGGGTGAAGGCAGAGAAGATGAGCACGTAGCGCATGTTCCTTATTGCCAGGTGGTAGTTGAGAAGTATGGCGGAGACCGAGAAGAAGAGCATGGTTATGCTGTACGGAAGCAGCAGCGGAAGTGCGGGAGCGTAGCTTGAGCCAAACACCGCTACAACCACCCCCGGGAAGGTCCAGTATATCAGCACCACGCCTCCCGATAAAGCAAGCGCATACTTCAGGCACCTCAGCAGCACCTCCGTGGTCCTCTCACCCCTCGCATGCGCTTCCGCAATCATGGGGAACATCACAGCATAAACCGAGGGGAAGAAGAAGCTGATCTTCCCCAGCACGCTGGCTGAGGTGTACAGCCCCGCCTCTCTTGCCGAGAAGAAGTACTTTGCAAGCACGACATCAAGGTTGGCTGGCACAGAGAAGCACAGCATGGCAATAAGCACGGGCAGGGAGTAGCTGTAGAAGGAGGTGAAGCTGAATTTCTGCGATGAGCCTGTCATGTGGGGTGAGATGAGCACCATGCCAGCCGCAAGCGCAAGCAGCAGCCCTAAGGCGGTACTCGCAAGCGCTCCCGTAACCCCGTAGCCCAGCCACACCAGCACAACCCCTATGGCGAGCTTTGCGCCCGCGCTTATTATGTTCAGCGCCCCCACCGCAAGAAAGCGCTTCATGCCCCTGAGCACCCCCCAGGGTACGGGGAGAAGGAAGGTGAGCAGGAGGATGAGCGCAAGCATGCGCACGTCTTCCTCGGGAACCCTGAGCATCTCCGCAAGCGTGCCAGAGCCTGCAAGCACCGCTGCGCTTATGAGCACACCGAGCATTCCCGAGCGCCGCAGCGCACCCGAGATGAAGGCACCCATGCTCTCCCCCCTGGCTTTGAGTCTGGATATGAAGCTCGTGGTGCTGGTGGCGAGGGTCTGGGACACCACGCTGCTCATGTAGAAGATGGCGAACAGAGCCCCGAATATGCCGTACTCCTCCGGACCCAGCATCCTGCCCATGGCGACCTGGTAGAGGTAGTTCAGGATGTGGGTGGCGATGGAGGCGACGAACATTATGCTTCCGTACCTCAGCACGTCGTCCCTGGAAAGTCTGCGCATCAGCCGCTGCTTCATCGCCTTGCCTCGTTCAGAGTATCCCTGCCTGGCTGATATATAATGCTTCTTGTGAGCTGCGGTGCTCTTCAGAGCCTGCTCAGGTGGTTTGCCCCGCGTGGATGGTGGTGTTATGGTGCGGTGCACGGCATAGCTTCGCTGTGGACGTGCGTAACCGCAGCAGGCGCACATGCTTTGCGGTAGGTTTATATCCCTGCAGGATAGCAGTATTTATTGCAGAGGGCAGGGTGGACATATTTAGTAACCACAGGTTAGAAAAAGGTGAGTGCCATGGTTGAGGTGTTGATTGAGCTGTTCACCTCCCCCACCTGTCCCCACTGCGTCAGAGCCAGGCAGGTGGTGGAGAGGGTGGTGAAGCAGATGCCGGGAGTGGTGGTGATAGAGCGGGAGGTCACGAGCCCCGAGAATGTTGAGCTTGCCCGCAAGTATGGCATAGCTGCGGTGCCAACCATGGTGATAAACGGCAGGTACGTGCTCACGGGGGTGCCGAGTGAGGAGCGCCTGGTGCAGTACATATCAAGAGCGAGGTGATGCACATGGAGGTAGAGCTCAAGGTAGTTGAGGCAATGGCGAGGGATGTGGGGAGAGGGATAGCCAGGATAGACCCGGTGGTAATTGAGGAGCTGGGGCTGAGCTCGGGAGATGTGGTTGAGATCAGGGGCAAGAAGCGCACCGTTGCCAGGGTGTGGCCTGGCTACCCCGAGGACCGGGGGCAGAGGATAATAAGGATAGATGGTTACATACGCAGGAACGCTGGTGTTGGCATAGATGACAAGGTGAAGGTGAGGAAGGTTGAGGCGCAGCCAGCAAGGCTGATAAAGCTGGCGCCCACAGAGGAGCTCAGAATAGTGGGGGGCGAGGGATATCTGAGGCAGTATCTTGAGAACATGGCGATGACCAAGGGGGATGTTATAGAGATAAACATAATGGGCAGGAAAATCGGACTGGTGGTGACCTCGCACCAGCCTCCTGCTGATGCGGTCATAGTCACCTATGCAACTGAGGTGCAGATAAGCGATAAGCCAGCAACAAAGCTGCCCGAGCGCATCCCCAGGGTTACCTACGAGGATATTGGCGGGCTCAAGGAGGAAATCCGCAAGGTGCGGGAGATGATTGAGCTTCCGCTGAAGTATCCCGAGATATTTGAGCGTCTCGGCGTTGAGGCACCCAAGGGCGTGCTTCTCCACGGTCCGCCAGGGACTGGCAAGACGCTCTTAGCCAAGGCGGTGGCGAACGAGACCGAGGCTAACTTCTACAGCATCTCGGGTCCAGAGATTATGAGCAAGTTCTATGGTGAGAGCGAGGAGAGACTCAGGGAGATCTTCAAGGAGGCTGAGGAGAACGCTCCAAGCATAATCTTCATAGATGAGATTGATAGCGCCAAAGCGTGAGGAGGTCACCGGCGAGGTTGAGCGCCGCGTTGTGGCGCAGCTTCTTGCACTTATGGACGGGCTGGAGAGCAGGGGGCAGGTTGTGGTCATAGGCGCCACCAACCGCCCGAATGCGCTTGACCCCGCGCTGCGCCGCCCGGGCAGGTTTGACAGGGAGATTGAGATAGGTGTGCCCGACAGGAACGCCAGAAAGGAGATTCTGCAGATCCACACCCGTGGAATGCCGCTGCCGCAGGATGAGGAGGAGCGCACCAGGATAATAGAGGATTTTGCAGACAGGACTCACGGGTTTGTGGGCGCGGACTTAGAGGCGCTGTGTAAGGAGGCGGCGATGAGGGCGCTGCGCAGAATCCTGCCGGAGATTGACTTTGAGATGGAGAGCATTCCCGCCGAGATTCTGGACAAGATTGAGGTTACCTACAGGGACTTTGAGGAGGCTTTCATGGACATTGAGCCCAGCGCCATGCGTGAGGTTCTTGTAGAGGTGCCGGATGTGCGCTGGAGCGACATCGGAGGGCTCAGCGAAGCCAAGCAGGCGCTGCAGGAGATGGTGGAGTGGCCGCTCAAGCATCCCGAGGTGTTTGAGCACATGCAGACCCAGCCCCCGAAGGGTGTGCTGCTCTTCGGTCCCCCCGGCACTGGCAAGACGCTCTTAGCCAAGGCGGTGGCGAACGAGAGCGAGGCTAACTTCATAAGCGTCAAGGGACCTGAGATACTCAGCAAGTGGGTGGGTGAGAGCGAGAAGGCGGTGCGGGAGATCTTCAGGAAGGCTAAGCAGGCTTCGCCATGCATAGTCTTTCTGGATGAGATTGACTCCATAGCCCCGAGGCGCGGCTCTGGCTTTGACTCCCATGTGACGGAGAGGGTGGTGAGCCAGCTTCTCACCGAGATGGACGGGCTGGAGGAGCTGCGCAACGTTGTGGTTATAGCAGCAACGAACCGCCCGGACATGCTTGACCCTGCACTGCTCCGCCCGGGAAGGCTGGACAGGCTGCTGTACATCCCGCCGCCTGACAGGGAGGCGAGGGAGGAAATCTTCAGAATCCACACCAGGCGCAAGCCCCTGGCAGAGGACGTGGACTTCAAGAAGCTTGCCGAAGCAACAGAGAACTACACGGGCGCAGATATCGCAGCGATCTGCAATGAGGCGGCTATGCTCGCCATACGTGAGTACATCACCTCAGGCAAGCCTGTTGACAGGGAGACGCTCAAAAAGGAGCTTAAGGTCCACATGAAGCACTTTGAGGAGGCGATGAAGAAGGTAAAGCCGATATCCGCCGAGGAGCTGGAGATGTACGTGAAGGCAGCCGAGAAATTCAGGCGTCAGTAGTTTTAAAAATTATGTAACCCGTAAGGGTTGGGTGAGGATGTGATGCGGATGGAAGTTGAGCTGAAGGTGGCTGAGGCTCTGCCTCATGATGTGGGCAGGGGTATAGTCAGGCTGGACAGCCGCACCAGGAACCTCCTGGGCATCTCCACAGGGGACACGGTGGAGATACGCGGCAAGAGGCGCACCTGCGCCACGGTGTGGCGTGCGATGCAGGATGATGAGGGGCTTGCGATAATACGCATGGATGGCTTTATACGCCAGAATGCGCAGGTTTCGCTGGGGGAGAGCGTGAAGGTCTCAAAGGCGAGGGTGAGCGATGCCAGGAGGGTGGTGCTTTCTCCAAACCAGCCCATACGCTTCTCCGCTGGCTTTGGGGAGTTTGTGAAGCGCAGGCTTCTTGCCAGGGTTTTCACGGCAGGGGACAAGATAGTTGTGCCCGTGCTGGGCACGCAGCTCCCGTCGGTTACCCAGACGATTCCAGGAGGTATTGTGAGGATTACTGAAAGAACCGAGGTGCTGGTGAGGGAGGAGCCTGTGAAGGACAGAATAGGGATACCGAGTGTTGCCTACGAGGATATTGGCGGGCTCAGGGATGAGGTGCAGAAGATACGGGAGATGATTGAGCTGCCCATGAAGCATCCCGAGCTGTTTGAGCGTCTCGGCATAGAGCCGCCAAAGGGTGTGCTTCTCCATGGTCCGCCAGGCACTGGCAAGACGCTCATAGCCAAGGCGGTGGCGAACGAGACCAACGCCTACTTTGTCCACCTGAATGGTCCCGAGATTATGAGCAAGTTCTACGGTGAGAGCGAGGAGAACCTGCGCAAGGTGTTCAAGGAGGCTGAGGAGAATGCTCCCAGCATAATCTTCATAGATGAGATTGA
>JAADFH010000125.1 GCA_013152995.1 Methanobacteriota archaeon | reverse complement strand
CGGGGTGATGTCAACCTCGTGGTCCCAGTAGGCAGAACTGCTGGTAGCACCGCTAACCACCTGAACCCCATTAACCCAGACATCAACCACATCATCATAGGCTAAGCGAAGAACGTAGCTGCCATTCAGGGTGGCGTTGAATACCTTGCGGAACCAGGCTGAACCGCAGTTCAGGTCCAGACGGGTGCGAACTCCACCAGTGTCGCCTATGGGAGTGTAGCCAGTGCTCCAGCCAGAATCATCGTAACTCAAATTCTGCCAGCCAGCCCCAGGGGTAACGTTGGTGTAACGCCAGAGCACACCAGCATAGTCTCTGCCAGAATACACCACAGGGTGGCTCACCTGCAGGGATACATCCCCAACCACCAGATCAGGCTTGGGTACATTTAGCCTAACAGCCAGCTCGTTGTTGCTCTCATTCACCTCTTCGGTGCTGTACATGCTATAGGTGTCATCCACCACAGCCCGCAGCAGGTAGCTACCCGCAGCTGCATCCTGCCAAGTGTAGGAGAGATTCACTTCCCCTCCGGCGGGGATGTTCACGTTGGAGTAGGAGGTGCTGGTTATGCGGGTTGAGTCGCGGTACAAGCCAAGGTACAGAAGGTAGCCGCTGTAGTTGCCCGGACCGAGGTTTGCCACCGTGACATTAATCTGCACGCTGTCTCCAGCGCTGATGTTTGACGGCGACAGGGTTAGGCTCTTAATCACCAGGTCAGGCTTCTCAACCCTGGGCAAAGTTACCTCAAAAATGTTGTTGCTCTCGTTGCTCTCGTAATACCAGCCAGAGGTGGGCTTCCCGCCGGAGAGCCGGTTGTCAGCAACCACTGTGAGCCTGCTCTTCCCGCCCTGGGCTACCCAGGTGTAGGTTCTGGTGAAGCTCTGCCCGGGCAGAATGCTGCTGCTCCAGGCGTAGTAGGAGGCGCTCCCCAGGTACTCCCCATCCACGTACAGGTAAACGTAGTAAGTCCTGTACCTGGGCAGCGCAGCGGTGCCGTTGTTGAGCACCGTAACGGTTATCTGCACCCTCTCGCCGGCGGTGTAGTTGGCTGGGGAGAGGCTCACCGAGGTTATGACCATGTCAGGCGCTGTACCCGGAGGTGGAAGCGGCTTCTCAAGCTGGTTGTTGGTCTCGTTGCTCTCCCCTATGTAGTTGTCAGGGTCAAGCGTCACACGAAGCGCAGAGCCACCCGGGAGCTTAGTGCTGAAGCTTATGTTAGTCCTCTCCCCCGTGCTCAGGTTAACACTCTGGCTGAACCTGCCGAGCAGCACGTCGTCTACGTAAATAGAGTAGTAGAGCACGCCCGCATAGGCGGAGCCGTTGTTCAGCACCGTAAGGTTGAAGCTCGCCGTGCTGCCAACGGTGTAGTTGTAGGGCTCCCAGGTGATGTCCTCCGCCACAAAGTCGGGAGATGCACCCGGAAGGCTGGCACAGCCCGTGGCGTTGAGGTCGTTCCAGCCATCTGGCTTGCTGCAGGTGTTGTTCCAGCCGGTGTTGTGCCTGGAGTCCATCAGCGAGAAGTCCAGATAGGTGCTGCTGAGAAGGCTGTGCTTCACGGTGTTGTTGTGGGAGTTCCGGAAGACTATTCCGTAGGAACTTCCAGAAATCGTTGCTCCTGTGATGGTGTTGCCGCTGGAGCTCCTCAGCAGGATGCCATTGCCGCCGGAACCGCTAATGCTCACGTTGGCAGCGACCACGTCAGAGGAGGCATCAAGCAGAATGCCGGCGCTGCCGTACACCGAGACTCCCGAGAGGTTTATGTTCCTGGAGTTGTACAGTAGCACGCCGGTGTCAGAAACTCTCGTGGTGACGTTCTCAATCACGGAGTTGCGCAGCTTCCAGAAGTACACACCGTAGTTCTCTCCGGTGAGGCTCAGGGAGCGCACGGTTACGTTCTCGCACCAGATGCAGTAGAAAACGCTGGTGTTCAGGGAGTTGTAAACCACACCCGAGGCGTTCCTTACGTAGTGGATGGGCTTGCCGTCCAGCAGGTTGCTGGTGTCTATCAGGTTGTCGTGGTGGGCGTCTGTGCTGGCAGAGAGCAGGAAGTTGTTGGTGTTGCGGGTCATGAGGTTGCCCATCAACACGTTGCCCGAGGAGGAGGAGAGGGTTATGCCCTCGTTGTTGTTTTTGATGGTGTTGTTTAGTATGCTGTTGTCGCTGGACTGGTGAAGGTAAATTCCACTCAGGTCGCTGTTCAGCAGGGTGTTCCTGGCTATGGTGTTGCCGCTGGAGTAGGAGAGGTAGATGGCGTTGCCCCAGTTGCTGTTTCTTACCAAGTTGTCCTCTATGGTGTTGTTGTCAGACATGTAGAGCCAGATGCCACTGTCGTAGCTCCCCAGCAGCCTGTTGTTGCGTATGAGGCTGTTGTACACGTTCTCAAAGTATATGCCGTACTCCCAGGTGCTGGTTATGGTGTTGTTCTCAATCTTAAGCTCCCTGGAGGATGATGCCCAGATTGCAGAGTAGTCTGAGTTAATAACGTTGCCAGAAATCTCGCCCCTGCTGGAGTAACTCAGGTCAATCGCCCAGTAGATGTTGCTGCCGGGGATGCTGGCTATGGTGTTGTTGTAGATGCCGAAGTTGTCTGCTCTCACCTCTATCCCGTAGTCCAGGGAGCCTGCAATCTTAAAGCCGGAGACGTTGGCGGCAATGGTGATGGGGGTGCCATCCTCACGGGCATCCAGAAGGGTGAGAGCCGCACCCGCTCCCACTAAGTTGATGGGCTTGTACAGGTAAACCTTCTCGTTGTAGGTGCCGGGGCACACAAACACGGTGCCGTACTCTGGTGCCGCATCCACCGCTGCCTGAATGGTGCGGTAGGGTGTGGTTCCAGACGCATCTGCAATTGCATCGTATCTTCCAACAGCGCTATGGGCAACGGCGGTGGCGGTGAAGTTTACGCCGTCATCGTTCTGGTAGTAGGCGGTGGCACGGTTCTCAATTATGCCCGTGCTGCTGCTTACATTCACCCTTATGGTTATGTTGCCACCGCTCTTTGGCGGAAGGTCTCCTATGCTGAAGCTCACCACCCCTCCGGAGTAGCTTCCCCCCGCATTGTCACCCAGGTAGCTCACACCCTGAGGCAGCACGTCCTTTATCACCAGGTTCCTGGCGGTAACGGAAGAGGGGTTGAAGTAGGAGATGGTGTAGTTGACCACTCCCCCAGGCAGAGTTGCGCAGGGCAGGGAGCGCTTGCTTATGCTCACCGAGGGGTTGGGTATCAGCGTGGAGGTGCTGGCGTTGAGGGTGTACTTTGTGCCATTGATGCTGAAAACGAAGCTGGCGGTGTTGTTTATGTAGCTCCCCTGCGGGACGGTGCTCCTGACGCTCACGTTTATTGTACAGCTTCCAGAGCTGCCTGCGCTGAGGTTGCCTACCGGAATTATGAGCGTGCTGCCGGAGAGCACACCGCCACAGGTGCTGGAGAGGTAGCTTAGGCTGGGGTCAAGGGTGTCGTAGATGGTGAGGTTGGTGATGTTCTTAGTTGCCCTGTAGCTCAGGTTGTACAGGAAACTCTGCCCCCTCATCACCTGCTGCGGAGCTTTCTTGCCGAGAACCAGAGGTATGTTCCAGTTGAGCACCGAGCTAAGCTCTTCGGCGCTCATCCCGCTAATGATCTCCTTCTGGAGCACGTTGATCGCCTCTGCCGCTGCCACGGCGTTGGCGTTGCTGGTGTGCTGCACCGCAAAGTGCATTATAATCACTGTGCCACCTGCGGGCACCACCACATTCCAGGTGTAGCTCGGGTTGTCGTCGCCGTTGACTGCATAAACCTGGGAGGCACTTACCACCGCCCGCTCGCCATCAAACACATGCGCCAGCGAGGGGTCGCCGCAGCCGTCGCAGCTGTCGTCGGTGACAAACCAGCGGTCACCGGTCTCGGCAAAGCTGTCGCCATCAGAGGAGTTGACCACAACGGTGGAAGAGTCGGAGCCCAGGTCTCCTGAAATCCTGACCTGCGCGGAGATGGGCGCGGAGGTGGGGTTGTGGAGTATCTCCAGGTACCTTGCCCAGTGCTCCGTGGCTGGCACGAATACCTTGCGCTGCACCTGAAGACCGCCAATGCTCTGGGGGTCGCATACCGCCTCCCTCCCGCCGTCCTCGGTGGTGCTCCTGGTGCCGGAGTAGTAGGTGCCGTTTACATAGAGTTTGTACATTCCATCGTAGGCGTCGTTTGTGCCGTCTATGAGGTAGCACCCGTCTGTGATGTCGTACTCATAGCCCTTTGTGTCGTAGAG
>JAADFH010000124.1:2813-3311 GCA_013152995.1 Methanobacteriota archaeon | reverse complement strand
CTCTATCGCCCTGCGCACCTCCTCGGTTCGCTCCTCAGGTACCCAGCCGGAGAACACGTAGGTCTTGCGGGTGCGCAGCATGTTCAGATTAGCCTCATCCACACGCTTTGCAGCATTCAGGAAGAGCTGATACCTGAGCAGCGTCTCCATCTCAGCCTCCGCAATCTTCTTCAGCTCCTGCAGAACCTCCTGCTCCTCCTTCTCCAGCCTCTCCGCCTGCTCCTTCAGCAGCCTCCTTGCATCATCCAGTGAGTAGGGAATCAAACGCAGCGGTATGCTCAGCTCCTCAAAGCGCCTGAGCCTGAGAGCCCTGCTCACCTCCACCTCGTACCTGCTCAGCACACCCACTAGGAGCAGGGCATGCTTCTTGTCCAGCTTTCTGGTCTCCATCAGGTAGAGGTCTGTGAGCTCAGCCAGCTCCTTAGTGAAGGGCTCCACCTCCTCCGCTGGCATCGTGCCCAGGAAGAGCGACACATGCTTCAGGGCACGCATATCCTT
>JAADFH010000124.1:0-2778 GCA_013152995.1 Methanobacteriota archaeon | reverse complement strand
TGGTACCCCCTGAGCTCCTCCTTCTCCTTCCTTATCTCAGAGAGCCTGGAGTTAAGGCTGCCCACCTTATCGCCCAGGAAAAACAGCTTCTCATCAATCTCCTCAAAAACCCGCTTAACCTCATCATCAACCACGGGCAGCTTTCTCGCAGCAGACTCCAGCTCACCCAGCGAATCAACCTCTACCTGGTGAATCTGCCTGAAGGCTTCCAGTATGTTCTCAATCCTGGAAAGCTGCTCCGCCGCCTCCACCCGAAACCATCCCGCACCGGCGGCATTCAAACTACCCAGCGACTCCGCATCCTCGGTGAGGTTTATGAAGTGCACAGCGCCCGTGTCCTTTATGGCTCTGAGCACCTCATCCTTGTGCTCTGCCAGCACCAGTGCCTCCAGCTTCCTCATGCTGCGCGGTCTCACCATGGAGATTACCCTCACGTGATTGTTGCGAGCTCTCATTTAAATTTTTCTATGGTGTGAACAAAATTTGCCGGCATGTCGGGGTGGGAGAGCACGTGCACATGCAGGTAGCTCGCCAAGGTGTTGCCCTGAAGTATGCCATCATGCCTGCCATCCACACCCTTACCCCGCTCAACGCTGTAGGCGAAGCTCAGCCTGCGCTCTGGCACCACCTCCGAGTAGTGGAACTCGTGCCCCACCAGCTCATCACCTGGCTGAGAGATGGGTGTGCCCACCCTCGCCCTGCAGCGCACGTATCCGAGAGCCTGAAACCTGCGGTGCATGACGGTGCGGAAGGGCAGGTAGCCAGCCATCTCGTACTCTCCGCCATCCCTGGTAACTATGCTCCTGCCCAGGTACATGAGCCCGCCGCACTCCGCATAGCAGGGCATGCCCTCCTCCAGAGCCGTGTGCACCTCCTCCCTGAGGGAGCGGTTGCGCTCAAGCTCCTCAGCCATAACCTCGGGGAAGCCGCCGCCTATGTACAGCGCCTCCGCCCCAGCAGGAAGGCGTGAGTCACGGGTCATGTCCACCGGCAGAAGCTGCGCACCCGCGCACTCCAGCGCCTCCAGGTTGTCCTGGTAGTAGAAGGTAAACGCCCTGTCCATCGCCACCGCAATCCTCACCCTGGGCTCCCGCCGGGCAAAGAGGCTGCTTGGCTCAACATCCCCCAGCTCTGGCGCCGCCTCAGCCACCTCAACCAGCGCCTCAAGGTCAATATGCCTGCTCACTATCTCCGCCAGCCTCTCAAGCTGCACCTCCAGCGCCTCCCTCTCGTAGGCAGGCACAAGCCCCAGGTGCCGCTCCTTTATGAACATGCTCTCATCCCTGGGCACGGTGCCGAACACCCTCATGCCCGCAAGCCTCTCCACAGCAGTTCTCGCCTTGTACGCGTGCCTGGGGTTGCCGACCCTGTTCAGCACCACCCCAGCAAGCATGACCTCCGGCTCAAACAGCTTGTAGCCGAGCACGAAGGCTGCGGCGGTTCTTGAGATTCTCTCCACATTAGCCACCAGCACCACCGGCGAGGCAATTATCCTGCTCACCTCGGCTGTGCTCCCCTTGGCGTCCACCGCATCATGGCTGTCGTACAGCCCCATGGTCCCCTCTATAACAGCTATGTCAGCACCCCTTGAGCACCTCGCAACGCACTCCCGTATAGCCTCGGGAGGCATCATGTAAGAATCCAGGTTCCTGCTCTTCCTTCCAGCCGCAAAGTGATGGTAGCTGGGGTCAATAAAGTCAGGACCCACCTTGAAGGGCTGCACCTCATACCCGAGGTTGCGCAGCGCCCGCATTATGCCCAGGGAGATGACGGTCTTCCCAGCCCTGCTGGAGGTGCCGGATATAACAATCCGAGGTACATCCATGGCAAGCCTCGGTGGCTTGGCGGTGCCTAACATAGCAAACCAAAACTGAAGCTTCACTGGCGGTTCTGCCTTCTCTGAATCTCTATTGCATGCTCAATGCTCAGCTCACCCCTCGCCACCCTGCTTGCAAGCTCCTTAGAGATGGTTATGTTTCCGCTCCTCTGTCTGCTCTCCCTCTGTATGTTCTTTATCTCTCCCCTGGTTGGCGACACCCTCAGCCTGTGCCTGAGCACCCTGCCCCGCTTCATGGCTATGTTCACCGCCGCGATTACATCCCTGAGCTCGGCGCTGCCGCTCACCGTGGGCGTGGTGGCGTGCTCATCCACCAGCTCAATCTCAAACCTGAAGTTCTCCTGCAGCGCACGAACAAGCCTCTGCCCGTATATTCCGCCTCCATCACCCACCCTTATAAGCATCCGCCTGCAGGTGTAGAGGCGCAGTATCTCCCTCAGCCCCCTCACCACGTCCTCAGGCGAGCTCAGCTTGGCTGCGTGGATTACCTTCCCGCCGGCAAGCACCGCCAGCCCCGGCTTCTCGCCGGGGTCTATGCCCACCACCACCTCCCCATGCCTGCAGCTCTGCCCCTGGGAGAGAAGGTGCGCCCTCTCAACCGCCGTGGCGATGCTGTCCTCACTCACCTCAACCACGCAGGGGAAGCTGAGCCTCTCCGCCTCCTCCCGGCTGGTGAGCACCACCCTCACCTGGGGCGGAATCGCGTCGCTGAAGCTGAGGCTTCTGAAAGCTATCCTCCTGCGCTTCAGCTCCCTTGCAAGCAGATAGTACAGCCTTGGAAACTCCGTCAGCACCGCTATCAAGCAGCACCCTCATTTCCTGTGCCGAGGCTGACGTGTTAAATCATTCTCCCACCATGCACTCGGGGTTTCGTCCACGTAGAGAGCGCACCACTCCCTGCCCCTCCAGTCCCTGATGTGGAAGAGCCTGATGAAGCACAC
>JAADFH010000123.1 GCA_013152995.1 Methanobacteriota archaeon | reverse complement strand
TGGACGTGGGAACAGGCACCGGGGCGATCGCCCTCCTTCTTGCGGAGGCGGGGCACAGGGTTACCGGGGTGGACCTCTCACGGGGGATGCTGGCGGTTGCCAGGAGGAAGGCACGCAAGATGGGGCTTGAGGTGTCATTCCGGCTGGCGGACGCCGAGGCGCTGCCCTTTGAGAGCGGGTGCTTTGACGGCGTGGTCTCGCGCCACCTGCTGTGGACGCTGCCTGACCCTGAGAAGGCGCTGAGGGAGTGGAGCAGGGTGACGCGGCGCGGGGGAAGGGTGGCGGTGATAGACGGCAGGTACTCCATTGACGGCGTGGCGGGCAGGGTGAGGCGGCTGCTGGGGCAGGTGGGAGTGCTGATATTTGAGAGGAGGAATCCCTGGAACTTCTACAGGAAGGAGCTCAGGGACCGGCTACCCCTGGTAAACGGTGCCGATGGAGGGGAGATAGCGGGGCTGATGTCCTCCTGCGGAATTGAAGGCGTATCGGTGAGGGACCTGGGATACATTAGGGAGCTGCAGAGGAAGAGGATGCCCTGGTACCACAGGCTCCAGAGCACCTACAGGACCTACATGGTGTGGGGAACCGTCCCGGAGAGAGGTGGTGCGTGATGCCCCCGAGAGCCCTTTTGTACGCTCTCCTGCTGGCGGGCATTGTGCTCCTGGCGGGATGCACCGGCGTGGAGAGGGCGGAAGCAGGGCAGGCGGGCGAGCAGGTGCTCGTGGTTGGTGGCGCCGAGGACTTCCTTGAGGGCGAGGAGATCAAGGCGAATGTCTTTGAGATGCTTGTGAGGGTGAATGAGAGGGGTGAGGTGGAGCCCTTCCTCGCGGAGTCCTGGAGCGTCTCCGGCGACGGCACCGAGTACACCTTCCGCCTGCGCAGAAATGTCACCTTCCACGACGGCACCCCCTGGGACGCAGAGGCTGCGAAGTGGTTCTGGCTGTGGAAGAAGAACACGGGCACGGGGGGCTTTGTGAAGTACATAAGGGATGCTGAAGTGGTTGACAGGTACACCGTGGTGTACCGCCTCACGGAGCCCTACCCCAGCCTCCTGAAGGACCTGGCGTCCCAGTTCAAGGCGGAGGTTATCTCGCCCACCAGCGTTGAGCCCCCCTGGAGCTACACGGGTAAGCGCAAAAGGCTCATAGGCACGGGTCCCTTCAGGGTTGAGGAGTACAGGAAGGAGCAGCTCGCTGTTCTTGTGAGGTACGACGCCTACTGGGGAGATAGGCCAAGGCTGGAGAGGATAGTGTACCGCTACATCCCGGATGAGAACACCAGGGTGATGGCGCTGAAGAGGGGTGAGGTTGACATCATAGGCGCCACGGAGCACCACGCAAGCATACCCTTTGAGAGAATCCCTGAGCTTGAAGCAGATCCTGGGATAGTGGTAGACCAGCACTCCTACGGCAGAATTCAGGTGGTGGAGTTCAACTGCGGCAGGGGCGTCTTCACCGACAGGCGGGTGAGGCAGGCGGTCAACCACGCCATTGACAGGCAGGCGCTGGTTGAGAAGCTGTTCAGGGGCTACGGGGTTCCTGCAACCACAATCACGTCGCCCGACTTCCCCTTTGCAAGCAGTCTCAGGGGCAGGGGCTACGAGTACGACCCGGAAAGGGCGAGGAAGCTTCTGGAGGAGGTGGGCTGGGTTGACACCGACGGCGACGGGGTGAGAGAGAAGGACGGCGAGGAGCTGGTGGTGAGGTACCTCGTGCCCATAGGCGAGGCGAATGCCAACACTGTGGCGGTGTACCTGCAGAGCGAGCTGAAGAAGATAGGCATGAAGGTGGAGGTGGTCACGCTGGAGCGGGGCGCCGCCTACGAGGCGAAGAAGAGGGGCGAGTACGACCTGTTCCTCCACCACAGCGGCAACATTCCCTGGGCGCCGGAGGGGCTCCTCCTCTCCAAGTACCACTCCTCCAGCACCGCATGGCCCTACGCCTGCCACAGCGATGAGCTGGACAGGCTCATAGAGAGAGCAATAGCAAGCGGTGACAACGAGGACTTCAACAGGGTGTACCTGAAGCTCCAGGAGGAAAATGTGTGCATACCCCTCTACGACATCGTCAAAACCGTCGCCTACAACAAGAAGGTCAGGGGGTACGTGCACGCCCCCACCATGTACGAGGCGAACTTCAGGACGGTGTACATAGAGGAGTAGGCTATGGAGTACCTGCTGAAGAGGATGCCCTCCGCCATGGCGGCGATTCTGGTGGCATCCTTTCTCTCCTTTTCCCTGCTCTACCTGGCTCCCGGGGATGCCGCCTACCTGATTATAACCCAGAAGCTTGACGAGCCCGACTACGCGGCGATGGAGCACTTCACCCGGAAGTACAGCTTAGACCTGCCCCTGCTGGAGGCTTACCTGCTCTGGCTCAGCGGTGTGCTGCACGGCGACTTCGGAAGCTCCCTGAGAACCGGAGAGGGTGTGCTGCAGGAGTTCGCGGCGAGGTTTCCGGCGACCCTCGTTCTTGCGCTCTCGGCGATGCTCTTTGCCGTGCTCCTGGGGGTGAGCCTGGGCATGCTCTCGGCGCTCAGGAGGGGCACCCTCTGGGACAGCGCCGCCAGGGCGATCGCCTCGGCAGGCATTTCAATCCCCGAGTTCTGGCTGGGCATGCTGCTCATCCTGCTCTTCTCCCTGAAGCTTGGCGTGCTCCCCAGCTTTGGCTACGGCTCACCGGCGCACCTGATAATGCCTACCATAGCCATAGCCCTGGGCTTTCACCTCAGCGCGAGGATAGCCAGGGTCACCAGGGAGAGCATGCTGGAGGTGCTGGAGAAGAACTACATACTCGCAGCCAGGGCGAGGGGTTACAGTGAGCGCAGGGTGAATGTCATCCACGCCTTCAGGAACGCCCTGATTCCCGTGGTTACGCTGGTGGGAATGGACCTGGGGCACCTCCTCAGCGGCGCTGTTATAGTGGAGAGTATCTTCGCCTGGCCGGGTGTGGGCAAGTTCATGCTGGACTCCCTCTTCGCCAGGGACTTTCCCGTAGTCTCGGGGTCTCGGGGTTCATAATGCTCTTCACCCTGTTTTTTGTTGCGATAAACCTCCTGACCGACCTGGTTTACATGCAGATAAATCCGAGGGTCAGGGAGGCTGGCTATGCGGGGAGATAGGACTGCTCTCTTGGTTGTGTGCGTAATAGCCCTGTTCGCCCTGTTTCCCGGGCTCTTCGCCCCCCACGACCCGGAGGAGGTGAACCTGGACAGAGCCCTGCAGGGACCCAGCCTGAGCCACCCCTTCGGGACAGACAACTTCGGCAGGGATGTGCTCTCCAGAGTGATTCACGGCGCAAGGGTGTCCTTCTTGGCAGCCCTGGCGGTTGTTGGAATCTCCCTGGCGGCGGGAACCCTCCTGGGGCTTGTAGCCGGCTACTACGGTGGCATCCTGGACGAGGTGCTCATGCGGGTGGTGGACATCCTCCTGGCTCTTCCGGGGATAATTCCAGCGCTGCTTGTGGCTGGGCTAATGGGACCCTCGGTGCCCAACCTCATCCTGGCTCTGGCTGCCACCGGCTGGGTGAAGTACGCCCGGCTGGTGAGGGGCACCACGATGAGCCTGAAGGGGGAGGAGTTCGTGGAGAGCGCCAGGGCGCTGGGCTGCTCCGACCTCTACATCCTGCGCAGGCACATCCTCCCCGGTGCGGCTTCTCCGGCTATTGCCCTCGCCACCCTTGATACGGGCTCCGCGATACTCCACATCGCGGGCTTGAGCTTCCTCGGCCTGGGCGCGCAGCCCCCAACGCCCGAGTGGGGGATTATGCTCAGGGAGAGCATACC
>JAADFH010000122.1 GCA_013152995.1 Methanobacteriota archaeon | reverse complement strand
TAGCGGTATCGCATGAGCGGAGCGCTGCCCCGCAGCTATGTCGCCTCTCTCCTGGGCTGCACCCGCTGCACTCCTGGCATACACCCGCAACCCCGGCACAGCATCGCAAAAGATATAAGGCATGCACCGTGAAAGTTAGTCCATGCGCATCAGAGCGAGTGAGCTTGAGAAAAAGGGGCGGCTGGTAAAGAAGGATGAGCGGTATGAGGTTTATGACATAGAGATGGAGAACCTGGTGCTGTCAATGACCAAGCTGTTTCCAGGTAAATCCACATCTGGACACTACCATGAAGACAGCGAGGAAGTTTACTACTTCCTGGAGGGAGAGGGCAAGATAAAGCTGGGGGAGCAGGAGTATCCCGCCTCCGCAGGGGATATCTTCACAGTACCCAAGGACACCTTCCATCAGGTGATAAACACTGGCGAGCAGGTGCTCAAGTTCATGGCGGTGTTTGAGAAGTACGAGGGGAGGGGCACAAAGCTCAAGGCGATAATTCCCGCTGCTGGGCACGGGACGAGGTTCCTGCCCATAACCAAAGCCCAGCCCAAGGAGATGCTTCCCGTGCTTGACAAGCCGGTGATACAGTACGTGGTTGAGGAGGCGCTTGACGCCGGCATAGACAACATACTCATAATCACCGGCAGGGGGAAGCGTGCAATAGAGGACCACTTTGACCGTGCACCCGAGCTTGAGCAGTTCCTCCAGGAGGCAGGCAAGCTGGTGCAGCTTGAGGAAATCAGGCGCATAAGCGAGCTGGCAAACATAACCTACCTGCGACAGAAGGAGGCTCTCGGGCTGGGGCATGCGGTGCTCCAGGCGAGGGAGTTCGTGGGCAACGCCTACTTTGCGGTGCTGCTGGGAGATGTTATAACCATGCCCTCCTGCATGAACGAGATGCTTGAAATCCACAAGCGCTACAGGGCGAGCGTTATAGCGCTCCAGGAGGTCTCCAAGGAGGAGACCAAGAAGTACGGCATTGCGGAGCTGGGTGAGGAGCTGGACACCAACGTTTACGAGCTTGCGGACGTGATTGAGAAGCCCGAGCCCGAGGAGGCGCCCTCAACGCTCGCAATCACCGGCAGGTACATCCTGAGCAGCAAGATATTCAAGTACCTCGCCGAGGGCAGGCGCGGCTACGGCAACGAGATACAGCTCACCGATGCGATAAGGAGGCTCATACAGGAGGGCGAGCGTGTGGTGGGCTACCTGTACCCGGGCAGGGTGTTTGACATCGGCAACAAGCTTGACTGGATGAAGAGCAACATCATATTCAGCCTTGAGGGCGACTGCGGAGAAGAGATAGAGAAGTTCCTGGAGAGCCTGGGCTACAGGAAGGGTTGAGGCATCAGCCTCTGTTCAGGAGGTTAGTGAGGCGAGGAAGGAGCAGGAGACCCCTGTGTACTTCGTGAGCGATTTCTATGAGCAGGGGCACGACCTTTACCTCTACGACTCCAAGGAGGAGCAGCGCTACCGCATCCTCAAAGCCTTCCTGCAGGCGGGGATTGAGAGGGGGAGGCTGTGCGTTTATGCCTACCCCATGGAGAAGTACCGCTACAGCTTCTCGGGGCTGGAGGGCAGCCTCACTGAGGTGGAGCTGATACGCGGCAAAATCAAGATGCTCAAGAGCGAGGACCTCAGGGAGTTCTACAGCGAGCTTGAGCGGCTCGTGGAGGAGGCGGGGGAGAGGGGGGTTAACCTGCTGGTGGACTACGGCAGGGTCAGGGAGGAGCTCTGCGAGGAGCTTCTTGAGCTGGAGCGCAGGATGCATGAGCTTCTCTCTGGAAGCGAGCACGCAACCATAAGCTCCTTCAACCTGAACTACCTCACCCAGGATTTCGTGAATGAGCTTATAAAGATGCACGACAGAGTTATGCTGACCACTCAGGAGGGCAAGACGTCCATGGTGTTCCACAGCAGGCGTACAAAACCCGTGCACATCCCCAGGATAGAGGTAATCTCCTCGGAGATAATGGAGCACAGCGTGAAGAAGGCTCTGCACTTCCTGATACTTGCCATGCTGCGCCAGCGCCCCATGTGCGGCTTTGACATAATAAAGAGCTTGGTGGAGAACTTCAACGTGCTGCTGAGCCAGGGCACCGTGTACCCCATACTCTACTCCTTAGAGAAGGACGGCTACCTGAAGACGGTTATAAAGTCTGACAACAAGACCAAGCTGTACGTTCCCACCGAGAAGGCTATATCCTACATAGACAGGCAGATAAAGGAGTACATTCAGGCGCAGGAGAAGATACTCAGCCTGATCTCCAGGGGTCTTGAGAGCGGGGAGCGCTGAGCTCAAGCAGTCTGCTGACCGCAAAGGCGAGGTTCGGGTCCCAGCGCTGAGCTGAGAGTGCCTCTACCGGAACGCACGGCGCTGGGAAGCCGTAGCTCTCCGCTATCGCAAACCCCTGCAGAGCCATTGCTGTGCCGTCTCCGGAGAGGGTGCCGTTGGGGTGGAGCACGGCGTAGTAGCCCCTGCTACTCTCAAGCTCCCTGAAGAAGCCTATGCCTGAGAGCACCCCCGCTCTGAGCCTGCCCCTCTCTCCTGGAGGCGTGGCGGCATAGCCTGCGAGCATGCCTGAGAGCGCCATGCTCTGGTAGGCGGTGCTTATCCTGCGCCAGTTCTTGGCAAGCCTGTAGGGTCCGTCCCTCCAGGCACCGCTGCGCTCCTGCATCCTCTGCAGCCCCTTCGCAACCTCCTCAGCCTTCCTCCTGTACCGCTCAGCCCTCTCATGCTCACCCATCGCCTCCGCAGCAGCAGAGGCGCGCTCCAGTGCGAGGGCGGCATAGCCTATGGCGTTGGGCTTGAGTCCGAAGCTGTAGCTGAAGAAGGTGAGCAGCTCCAGCTTTCTGAGCAGCGCATCCCCGCCGGCGAGCACCTCCTTCTCCCTGCCCCTCGCCGCCCCCTTCAGGTAAGCCTCGGAGAGCGCCCACACCGCTGCTGAGGTCTCAAGCAGCGAGTAGCTTGACTCGGGCACGCCAGCCTCCTCTCCCCAGCCCCACCAGCGCCTCTCCCTCAGAAGCTCATCCGCAAGCTCGGAGGCTGCCTGCAGGTGCCTCCTGCCGCCTCCAGCGGAGTACATGTTGAGGTGGTAGAGCAGCGCATACGCTTTCCTCTTCGTGCCCCTCAGCTCCGCAGGTGGCTCAAGCTCCTCCGCGATGCCGCGCAGCTCCTGCACAGAGTAGGAGCATTTTCTGCTCTCAAAGCCCCCCAGCTCCAGCAGCTCCCGCAGGCGCTGCAGTGCCCTCTCGTCCAGGTACGCTGGGTGAATGCTCAGCCTGTACACCTCGCTCCTGCCGAGCAGCAGGGAGAGCTCGCTCATTCTGAAGAACACCTCCTGAAACACTGGCGTTGTGAAGTCGTGGCTCATGTAGGGCAGCCTTCTCCCCCGCCGCACAACTCCAGTGAAGAAGTCCACCTCCTCAAACTCCCGCTCCAGCACCGCCTCACTCCAGGGCGTCACTAAGTAGCGTGGCGGGTAGAAGAGCTCAGCCTCCAGCCCCGCACGCCTCAGCTCCTCCCTACCCGCAAGCACCCTGCGCTCCGCCTCCTCAGCCGAGGTAAAGAACTCAAACCCCTCGTGGGTGTAGCCGTGCATCCCCAGCACAGCACCCATGCGGAGCTGCTCCTTCAGGAAACTGACAAACTCGGGATGCTCTGAGATGCGCTCCTCATTGCCTCTCGCAGGTATCACCAGCAGCACCACCCTGCCCCTGCCGTGAAGCATGTCCAGCGCCTTCTCAATCATCTCCAGCCTGTAGCCGGGGGAGAGGTCGTGCACCTCCACCCACAGCTCAGGCTCTGGACGCTGGTACTCTGCAGCAGCTAATGCCAGGAGGAGTAAAAGGAGCAGCACCGCACGCATGCATGCTTAGGCGTAGGCTAACCACAGGAAGAGGGGGTAGAGGGCGAGCATCGCCACGCCCTGAGCCCTCCCCAGCCTCCTGTTCAGCATGAAGACGAGCAGAAGCAGGGTGGCAAGCGTAACCAGCACCATGCCCCTGATGCCTGCGGAGTCAACGGGAAGAGCATGAGCCAGCGACGCCGCGCCGAGCACCAGGGTAAGGTTGAAGATGTTGCTGCCCAGCACGTTGCCTATGAGCATGGGGGTGTAGCCCTTTCTGGCTGCCACTATGCTCACCGCCAGCTCGGGCAGGCTGGTGCCGAAGGCTACCAGCGTCAGCC
>JAADFH010000121.1 GCA_013152995.1 Methanobacteriota archaeon | reverse complement strand
AATGGACCCGCCGGGATTCGAACCCGGGGCCGCTCGCATGCCAAGCGAGCACTCTACCAGCTGAGCTACGGGCCCTTGCAAGCTCGTGCATCATTAGCATGTTTAAGGATTTATATAACCGCAAGCTTTTTAAGCACAGCTCAACATGGATGCACGGGAGGAGAGCACATGCTTGTGATAGGCGTTGACTCTGCAACCTGGGACATTATCAAGCCAAACCTTCACAGACTGCAGGCGTTCAGGCAGCTCATGCAGGAGGGCGAGCACGCAACCATCCATCTTCAGCAGAAACCCTGGTCACCTGAAGTGTGGTGCACCATGTTCACGGGCTTATCTCCGGAGGAGCACGGACACCACGACTTTGTGGTTGATGGCGAGATAGTGCGCAGAGAGGACATAAATGCGGAGTTCATCTGGGACATCCTTGACAGAGCTGGAGTTAAGGTGAGGGCGCTCAACATACCCTTCATCGTCCCCCCCTACTGCTACAAGGTTGACTTCACTCCCGTCGCTGGCGGTGTGCCGGTTGAGCAGCACGAGCTCCTGGAGGAGATAGAGAAGGTGACGGAGAAGGCGCTTGAGGTGCTTGAGCACGAGCAGCCCGAGCTCTTCATTCTCGCCTACACGGCACTTGACAAGCTCTCCCACCTGCACTGGGGCGAGCCCGTGCTCGTGGACTTCTACGAGCGGGTTGACAGGGCTATTGCAAAGCTCCTGCCCTACGACGAGGAGGTTATAGTAATCTCTGACCACGGCTTCTGCGACTACGACGCAGCACCTGTGCGAACCCTGCCCAGGAGGACTCCAAAAGGGGAGATAAAGGGTGACCACCATCCAGATGCAATACTCATAAAAAAGAACGTGCCCTGCGATATAAGGCAGCCCGCAGACGTATTCCACTGCCTGAAGTCACGCTTCCTCGGGTGACACCTCCCTGAGCTCCGCACGCTCGGCAAGCTCATCCGCAAGAGCCTCCACCTCTAACCCCTGCTCCGCACGCTCGGCACGCTGCTGGGTGGCTCTGGTAACAGGCTTGGGCGGCGGACCCAGGCAGCAGTTTGCTGGCTGCACAGAAACCTCGTAGGTGCCTATCCTCCTCGCCAGCGCAATTATCTCCTCCTTGTCCATTGCGATGAGCGGTCTCAGCACCGGTATGCGCACGCAGGCTGAGATCGCCGCAAGGTTGGGCAGCGTCTGCGAAGCCACCTGCCCCAGGCTCTCTCCGGTGACCACAGCAAGCGCCCCCTCACGCCTGGCAATCCTCTCCGCCACCCTGTACATCATGCGCTTGCACAGCACGCAGCCCATGCGGTAGTCCTCGGCTTTGAGAAGCTTCAGCAGAGTTTCGCCGTAGGGGGAGATGTACATCCTCAGCGGCATCGCAGCCCAGGATGCGAGAACCTCCACCGATTTTAAGGCTCTCTGTGCGCTCGTCCACCAGCGGCTGCGGGTTCATGAAGAGCACGCTCACCTCAGCACCCCTGCGCATCATCAGCCAGGCTGCAACAGGCGAATCAATGCCCCCGCTGACCAGGGCAAGCACCCTCCCCTGGGTGGCGTAGGGGAGCCCGCCCACACCCCTGACAACCTCGTCGTAGAGGTACGCTCTGTCCCCCCTGACCTCAATGAACACCTCCACCTCCGGCTGCTTGAGCTCAACCCTTGCTCCGCACGCCTGCTGAATCCGCCTCCCGAGCTCCCTTGCCACGTCGGTGCTCCTGTAGTCATGCTCACCCACCCTGCGCACCCTCAGCGCAAAGCTCCTGCCCCTCACCCTGGGAAGCGCGAACTCAAGCCCTGAGCGGAGAAGCTCCTCAAACTCCGAGCCCACAACCTCGGCAGGTGACACCGAGGCAACGCCGAAGACCCTGCTCGCCCTCTCCACAGCCTCCCTGCTGGAGGTGTGCAGAAATATCCTGCCCCTCTCCCTGCTCACCTTCACCCCCGGCACCGCCCGCCTGAGGTGCTCAACAAGAGCCCTCTCCATCCTCCTGCGCACCTGCTCAGACTTCAGCCCGAGTTCGCTGTACCTGACAATAACAACCTTCTCCATTGCACCTCACTCGGCAAACACAGATATAACCTTAATGTGCATTAAAACCCATGAAGCTCTCCTTGGGTCTCACCACGGGCATGAGGCTCAGCACGGCGCTCAGGCTGGGTGAGGCGGCTTGCAGCAGCGGATACCACAGGGTGTTCGTGGGCGAGGATGCAAAGGGGGAGATATTCACCAGGCTGGCGGTGCTTGCGCTGAAGCTCGGCTCGCCGGCGCTGGCGTCGGGCATACTCTCGCCCTTCAGGCACAGCTTGGTGGAGATTGCCTCCTGCACCGCAGGCATCCAGAGGCTAACCTCCGGCAGGTTCAGCCTGGGTATCGGTCCTGGAGAGCGCCGGGGTGCGGGAACGCTTGAGGGCATGAAAGAGGCGCTCAGATGCCTGCGCGGTCTCTTAAGGGGGGAGACGGTAAGAAGCGAGTACTTCAGGATTAAAGAGTGGAAAATGAACATATCCTGCGATACAGAGATACTCATGGGGGTTAGAGGTAGAAACATGCTTGCTCTTGCAGGAAAAGCTGCAGATGGCGTTATACTCAGCTTTCCTCTCAGCCACCTGCCGCTGGCGCTGGAGCACCTCAGGAGGAGCGCCGGGAGGAGGTACAGGAAGATGAGCAGGATACTCTGGCTACCTGTGGCGCTGGGAGAGATTGAGGAAGCCAGAAAGGTGGCGGCGGTCATAATCTCCGACACTCCCGCATGCTACTTCGGGGGCTATGCCAAGCTGGCAGCGCAGATAGCGCGGGAGGTGCGCAGGAATCGCTTAGCGGAGGCGTGCCGCATGCTTCCTGAAGAGCTCTTAGAGGAGCTCTGCGTGACCTCGGTGGAGGGGCTGCAGGAAGCTAAGAGGCAGGCTGAGAGGCTGGGGATAACTGAGCTCATCCTGGGACCGCCCTTCGGCAGCGAGCAGGCAGAGGTGGTGAGGCGGCTTGCAGCAGCGTGAGCTGGGCATAAACTTCTGTGGCGATGTGGCTTTGGAGTTCATACGCAGGTGCGCTTCCGCAGCCTGCGAGGCTGGCTTCACCCACCTGTGGGCTGGGGAGGTGAGGCGCGAGCTGCACCCCTTCGTGCTGCTCCCCCTGCTGGCGCACGCCTCAGAGAGTGCCACCGTGGGCACGTGCATTGTCTCCGCCCTTGCCAACCCCTGCAGCAGAATAAGAGAAGCCTTCGCGGAGCTCAGGTCTGCCTACGGGGACAGGTTCATAGCTGGCATAGCGCCAGGAGACCTGCGCAGCCTAAGACAGGAGGGTGTTTCTGCGGCGGGGGTGCTGAAGAGGATGAGAGCCTGCATCAGCATGCTCGCCCCCGAGCTTCCCGTGTACCTGGGCGCCTCCGGACCGAAGATGATTGAGCTCGGCAGTGCTCTCGCCGAGGGCGTGCTGCTGAACTACGGCAACCCCGAGCACTTCAGGTGGGCGCTGGGGCATGCCAAGGGCAATGCGAGGCTGCTCAGCGTTGCTCCGGCGCTGCTGCTGCCGGACAGCAGGAACCTGGGAGAGCTCAGGGGAGCGTGTGCTGTTGTTGCAGCGGGCGCCAGCAGAGCCTTTGCAGAGGATGCGGGCATTGAGAGGGAGGTGGCTGAGGTGGCGGCGCTGGTTGAGCGCCGCAGGTGGAGCATGCTCAGGCGGTACGAGCGGTTCCTCTTGGAGAACTTTGCAATCTCCGGCACCCTGGAGGAGATAGCTGAGAGGGTGGAGGAGCTGCGCAGGCTCGGGGCTGAGCAGGTTGTGCTTGCGCCGCCCTTCTTCAAGGGTGGAGAGAAAGTAATAAAAAGGGTGGGTGAGAGGCTATGCGCATGCTCACTGTAGCTCACAGCCCGGATGCGGACGACGCCTTCATGTTCTATGCCATGGTCTCGGGCAGGCTTGACTGCGGGTTTGAGGTGCGGGAGGTGCATGCCGACATAGAGACGCTGAACAGGCTTGCGCTTCAGGGGAAGTACGAGCTCACGGCTATCTCCGTGCACGCCTACCCCTACGTGGCAGAGAGGTATGTGCTGCTCACCTGCGGCTCAAGCATGGGGCTGGGGTATGGTCCCGTGGTGGTGAGCAGGGGGGAGCTTGAGTCCCTGGCGGGGAGGAGGGTGGCTATACCCGGGAAGCTCACCACGGCTGCGCTGCTGCTCAGGCTTTACGAGCAGAACTGCAGCACGGTTGAGATGAGCTTTGAGCGCATTCCCGAGGCGGTTG
>JAADFH010000120.1:3172-7438 GCA_013152995.1 Methanobacteriota archaeon | reverse complement strand
GTCCTTCCCGCTGCTTCAGAGGGGCAGAATTGAGCCTTCTGACAGGAAGTGCGACTCATGCGGGCTGCCTATGGTCAGCATCGGCACAGGAAAGAGGAGGACGCTCAGATGCATTGACATAAACTGCGGAAAAAGGGTGAAGGCTGAGGAAGCAAAGGCTGCGGAGGGGAAGTAGCCCCGCTCCGCGTGCTCGCCTCCCCCTAAATGCGCCTCCTCAGCAGAAGCGGCAGCAGAAGCACCAGCAGCACCGCTGTGGGTGCACATATCCAGCGCTTCTTCTTCTCCTCGGTCTCCGGGGCAACGCTTACAGACGGCTCCTGCTCCCCGGAAGGAGGCAGCACCTGCTGGGGCTCCACCTTCTCCTGCGGAGAGACCTGCGTCTGCTGCTCTGGCAGCTTCTCCTCAACCACCTGCTGCACGCGCTCCGCCTCTGCAAAGATGTCCCTGAATCCCGTGCCCGGTTCGCCCACCACCGCAAACCAGCTGAATCCCTGCGCAATCGCCGAGTAGGTTATGTATCCGTCTCCCGCCCTCTCGGGCACCGTTGGGAGAGGAGTCCACTCACCCGTGCTGCTCAGGCGGTAGAGTATGAGCCTCTCGGGGTCTATGTCCTCTGCCCTGAGCCAGCTCTCGTTCACCCTGAAGGTTATCTTCGCCCTCTCCACGTAGGTGCTGGGCTTGCTGTAGGTTATCCTGTAGTAGATGTAAACCCTGCCCTCAGGCTCGGCGAAGTTCACCCATTCTGGCTTCTTCTGGAAGGTCTCAACCGTCAGCCTAGTCAGGTACTGGTCGGCTGCCGCAAATATCTGCACGCTCTCCAGCCCCGGCACCAGCCTCGTGTCAAAGCTTACGGTGTAGTGGCTGCCCGACAGAATCTTTGGAATCTCCTTCACGTTGGGCTTCTCGGCAACAGCACCACCGCCTCCGCCGCCACCTCCGCCACCGGAGGTGGTGGTAGGCTGGGTCTGGGTGGTGCCGTACACCACCACGGGCACGGTAACAGACTTGGAGTCGGCGTTTGAGGGCGACACCGTTATCTCTATGCTGCTGTTTGTCGGGCTGGTAAAGCTGAGAACCCAGGACACACCCCTGCTCTCACCGTTGCCTCCTGTACCCCCGAGAATCGCGGATATAGTTTGTGTGGCGCTTCCTGAGCTTATGCTCACCCCCTGGGGGAGGGACAGCCTCACATTCACGTCCCTGGCGGTGGTCTCGCCCCAGTTCTTTATGGTGAGCTGCAGGGTTTTGTCACCCTGCGGGTCAACAAAGGACGTGGGATAAACGCTCAGCTCCAGCGAGGGTGGGAGCACGATGTCAAAGGGGTCAGATGCAGCGGTAACGGGGCTGCCCGTGGTGCTTATGCTCACGTATATCTTCTGCCCCGTCAGGGTCTGACCTGCTATAGCCGTGGTCCAGGAGACGCTGCTCGTGCCCGAGCTGAAGGACTTGGTGGTGCCCTCCTCAACCGTAACCCCGGACGGGAGTATGAGCGTGGCGGTGCCGCTGCCGCTGAGCCCCGAGACGGTTATGGTGAAGTACCTGCCCTTCATCACCGTCCCGGGGTCAGCACCCGACTGGGTGACGCTCACTGTGGCGGCATGCACCGCCGGCAGCACAAACAGCAGCACCGCAAGTAAAACAAACCTCACTTTTACCACCCCCCTACTCTGAGCCAGATGTCAATGTTCTCGGTGCCTCCGGGTCCATCAACCCTGAGGGTGACCGAGTAGTCTCCCACATCCCACTTGCCAACGGGCTTTATAGACACCACCGCATACCCGCTGGAATCTGTGACCACGCTTCCGGGGCTGAGGTAGTCCGTGCCCTTCTGGAGCACCTTCGGACCGAGAGGTGTGAACATCACCACCGAGGCTACGCTCACGTTTGCCCCACTTATCGGCGTTCTCTCAAAGTCGTAGGCGTGCACCACGAAGCTGAGAACATCGGTATCGTTGAACACCCACCTGTCCCTTATGAGGAGCATGTGGGTGCCGTTGTACTGCTTCACGCTCCACCAGGGCTGCTCACCTTCAGGCGAATCGCCTGGAGGTGCAAAGCCTATCATGCCGCCCCACGCCTCCGTGGGCATGCTGCCCATCTGCTCGGGCATGCCGCTCTCATTGCCATAGAAGTCCAGGGGATTGATTATCTGGGAGCCGTTGAAGCCCTCGCCCCACCAGGGCTGGGTTATCTCCAGGTCGTCATCCACAATCACCGACGTGGGCGAGGGTGTGCCATCAGAGTAGCTGTCGTACACCACCACGTAGAACACATCTCCAAGGTTGCCGTTCAGGTTGAGGTCTGCATCAAGCACGCTTTCGTTGAGCACGCCCAGCCTGGGTGTGTACCCGTCCTCCAGCATCACGTCCACCGCCGCCCTCACGCCAGTGAGGGAGGAGTTGCCAATTCCAATCCCATCAAACACCGCCGGACCTATTCTGGCGAGGTACAGATCGCTGCCATTCCCGATCGGCATTCCCACCGCAACCTCCTGCGAAGCTGAGTAGTTCCCATCGGTGGTGAAGTATGCCACCTTGGCACAGTCGTAGATGCCCTGAATATCGCACTGCGGATAGTTTCTGGTTGAGTTCGCAATTATGGCGTTGTATGTGGTACCACCCGCACTGAAGGAGATTATGCGCCACCTTCCACCGTTGATGTCCTCCACCAGCGGATGGGCGAGCAGCGACGGATTCAGGTTGGAGTCGGGCACGCCTATGACAACCTCCGGGATAAGCCTCCGCTGCAAGCACGCTCATCATGTACTCCCTGCCGTCTAAGGTGATGTTGAGTGACTCATTCACCAGACGCTTCAACGTACCCGGCGCACCGAAGTCGCAGTCGCCCTTGCGTACCCATAGGGTGCTGGCGTTGGCGGTGCTCACGTAGAAGAAGTAGCTGCCAGCGTCGTCGGCGAGTAGCATGCTCTGCAGGGTGTAGTTCTCCCCTGCCCCAGCGTCCACCGGCTCTGTGCAGTTGCCGAAGAATATGCTGCCGGAATCCAGCACATCCATAGCCATGGAGAAGTTGACTCCGCCCGAGACCTCAAACAGCTCGGGCATCCTGGAGTAGTTTCTCCAGTTAAAGAGTTGCATGGGCAGCTGAACTCACCGGCGCTCACAGCACTGCCCGTGGAGCTGTCCACTAAGAAGGCGCGCACCGTCACCCTGGGCCACATCCACTCATCAAGGGTCTCCACGGTGCCGTTGACCTCGGCGGTTATCTCAAAGGCGTAGATGCCGGAGCTCAGGTTGTAGAGGCTGAGGTTCACCGCCACCTCACCCCTTCCGTTTATTGTTGCGGTGGCTGGTGGCGAGAGGGTTATGAACTCCGGCGCCCCGGTGAGGCTCTCCTTCCTCACGTGGGATACCGAGATGTTTGCCACCACGGGCTTGCCCGCAGGTGTTGTCACCATAACGGGTATGTTTACCACATCACCCACACGCACGTCCCCCAGCTCAGCCCAGTCGCCCTTGGCTCTGGTGTATATCTTCACCTTATTAGCCCGCGGGTCTATGCTGAGCAGCGTGAAGTTGCCACCCGCAAAGGTGCGCTTTGCCGGCGGGTCTCTCACAGACGCATAGGTGGAGAAGTTGGTATCAAAGGAGAAGAACAGCGTGTCGTAAACTCCAGCCTTCTGGGAGTCGGCTATGGCTATGTATGCGGAGTCGTTGATATCCCCATCGCCATTCAAATCCATGCCGCGTGGCTCGCCCGTAGCCGGGTCCCAGCCGCCCAGGAACCTCTCCTCCATCCTGCCGAGCTTGATGATACCGCTCTTTGAGAGACTGGTGTTGAGCCATGCGCCTGTGGAGGCGAGCACATTCATTCCGCGCAGCACAACCTCTTCCTTGTTGAGCGACTCAACCTTCCAGATGCCGCCGTAGGGGTCCTCAATGAGCCCGCCTGCCGGTGCGCCGCTTGCGTTACTGAAGTTCTCATTCTGGCTTATCCAGAGGTCGGTGGTGTTGTGGAAGAAGCACAGGGGGCGCTGGCTCACGTTCACCTCCGAGAAGAACCAATCATTCTCTATCATGTTGAAGACGCATCCCTCGTAGTGCGTGGAGTAGTTGCCAGGGGGCACCAGCAGCGACGGATCTATGCCATCCAGCCTCAGCTTCTTCCTCACCCTGTCACTGTCCCACAGCCACGCATCATCAATGCTGGGAATGCCAAGAACCAGGTCACGTATTCTGAACCACACGCCCTCCTCCTTCACCACACCGCTGGTGTCAACCACCTTGAGCCTGGCATCGTAGTCGCCAC
>JAADFH010000120.1:0-3093 GCA_013152995.1 Methanobacteriota archaeon | reverse complement strand
ATGTCAAACAGGCTTGCGAGGCGTGTGGCGTTCTGGCTGAGCGGGTGAGGTGAGTTATCAAAGTTGTAGGCTGTGACGTTGACTGTGAGGTTCTCCTCGGAGCTGTACAGCGGCGGCCAGTCGTACATGCCGCGGTAGCTCACCTCCACCCTGAAGCTTGACACATCAAACCAGGAGGTGCCTATGTCCGTGCCGTTGGGCGTGGTGACCCTGATGTTTATGCTGTAGAAGCCCTCCCGCTCAAGCCCGTTCGTGAGGTTCACCACCGTCATGTTCACCACACCGGGCTCGCCTTCAATCTGCACAGGCTTTTCAGAGATTTCAACTTGCCCGTACTTCACCTCCACCGGTGGCCAGAGGTCAGCACGCTGCACGTTCACCACGCTGACGTTCTCCACCGGGAGTATGCTCCAGTCCAGGGGATTGCGGGGCACCACGGCAAAGGCGACGGAGCGGTTAACGGCGTAGCTGTTGCCGCCACCCCAGCCCCAGCTGGCGCTCAGGGTGCCGTTACTCATGCTCACCGGGAGAACATCCACGAAGAAGTTTCTCACCTCAAACCAGCCGAAGCCGAAGTAGCTTTCCCCCGGGTCGGCGGGGTTGTAGACCTCAATCTCAGCCCCGTACCAGCCGGTGGAGAACTCCTTGCCAGCCGCCGGAGAGATGTTCATCAATCCCTTGCCCTTGTTTATGCTGCCACCGTACACCACATAGTCATTGCTGGAAATCTCCCTGCCGAGCTGGTCATTCCTGAGCGTCTTCACGGTGGCTACCAGACCGTCGCAGGTGCTGCACAGTGCGCTGTCTGTAGCGCCCAGGTCAAGAAGCGAGCCCTTGCCAGCATCAGCGATGTAAACCCTCAGTGAGATGTTTGAGTCGCTGGAGAACACACAGGGTCCGAACGCCGAGGCACACGCAGGCTCCGCCCATATTATGTACTTCTTCAGCATGAAGAATGCATTTCCCACACCCTCCTTGATTTCACCGCTGACATTAGCCTTAAACCTGAAGCGCATGGTGAAGAAACCTTCCATGTTTGGCGCCTGGAAGGACAGAATGCCTCCGCTGACGTTGACGGTTGAGGCTATGGTGCTGATGTCCACCTCCTTGTAGCTCGGAAAGTCCCTGCGCAGACTTACTATGTCAGCATCCACAATGCTTTCTGGTGGCAGGAACTCCCTGGTAAGCAGGTTCTGCACATTGAGCTTCACTCTCAGGGTGGAGTTGGGCAGATTGAATCCGAAGTCCTCACCGTTGAAGTCAACGGTTGTGCCGTAGGCGTACAGCTCCTGCACGCCGAAGGCTGCACCTGCCACGCTGCTCTCGCCGTCCTTGGTGATTTTCACCTTGGCTCTGTAGGTGCCCTGCTTGCTCAGGTTGCCTATCACCACCATGCACTGGGTCAGCAGACTCTCGGGTGGCGGGTCTGCAGGCACCACACCCTTGGTGCGGATGTAATCCAGGAAGGATGTGAGGTTCATTATCTTCACGCTGACGTTGTTGAAGTAGGAAACATCACGGTCGTCCTTCAGCTCTGTGAACTCAACCCTGGTGGAGCACTCATCCACCGGGGTGGAGGGGTCATCTATGGGTATTATGCCGGCTCCCTCAGGTCCAGAAGACATGAGCCCGCCCTTTGTTACGTCGCTGAGCACCGCAAGCAGTGTCACCTCCTTTGCTGGGTGGAAGGCTCCAACAAAAACTCCTCCCTCATCAGCCTGGTCAATGAACTCAACATTTATGGCGTACAGCTCTGCACGGCTCTTGGCGACGGTGAAGCCGAGCTCAACCTCCTGAAGCGTTGAGGCGTAGGTGCCCATGATGCTCACCCTGTACTCCCCAACGGGGGCTCCCTGAAGATTGAGCTCCGCAGAGTAAACACCCTGCTCCTCCGGGCTCAGCTCTAAGGTGACTGTGCTGCCGTTGGGGTAGGTGACCTCCGCAGAGGCGTTGCTCAGGTTGAGCATGTCGCCGTTCAGTGCCTTGGCAATAGCCACCACCTTAATCCTGGGGTTCGGTGCAAAAATGCTCATGGGGTTGCCTTTGAGGTCTGTAATCTTGCCAAAGAGCCTGAACGCCTCTACGTAGAAAACCTCCATCCCCAGGGTGCTGTTAACGGTTATCATGTACTTGCCGGGCTGCGACGGTGCGGTGAAGTTTCCGGTAAGGTAGCCGTTCTGCAACACACCCGTGGATGAGGAAATCAGGGTGCCGTTGGAGTGGCGCAGCTCCAGGCTGAGGTTCAGCCCGTCCAGTATGTTACCGGCAGAATCCCTGACCACAACCAGGTACTGCACCTGCTCGCCGGCGGAGTAGGAGGAGGTGGGTCTGACCTTTGCCAGGAGCACCTTGTTGCCCGTGGCGAACTCCACATCCACCACGGTGTAATCGCCAACCGCATCACCCACACGCAGGGGGGTCTCAACCATGGGTGCCGCGGTGGCGTCTTCGGCTGAGTTGTAAAGCTCAAACCTGGGGTCATCATCCACATAGATGGTGTCAAACACATCCGGTGCCGTCTGGTTTATCAGCACGAAGTACGAGGTGTTGCCACCCGGAAGAATCCCGGCGGTTCCGTAGTGCACCTCGTAACCAGACGCCAGAAAGTCAGTGAAGTTGCCTCCAGCATAGGAGCCGCTGGTAACCACGGTGCTGGTGTTGACCATCACCACATCCGCGGTGTTGAGCAGCCTGACCTTTATATAGAGGCTTCTCTCCACCACCTCACCTCAAAGTCCAGCCTGACGCTCTCATCCGGCACGTTGTAAACCAGGGCATAGTAGCTGCCGGGCGTGAAGTTTGAGAGAGATACCGGCATGGAGAAGGTGGAGATGTTTCCGCTTACATTGGTTACAGTGCTCAAATTCAGCAGCTTGTCGTCAGATGAGTTGTATATCACAATATAGACTGTTACTGGTGTGCTTGAGTTGACGGTACCCTTTATCTCAAGGTTCTCGCCTTTTTCATATATTATCTTCGTTGTAGACGCTGTAATGTAGTATCCATGTGCGGCTCCCGATATAGCCACCGCTAACAGCAGAGCTACAGCTACAGAGACAACTAATCCATGCTTATTCATCTAAATAACCCCCC